>JAKEEX010000608.1 GCA_022616315.1 Myxococcaceae bacterium | reverse complement strand
GTGGCCAGACGGTCTTACCAGTCGAGCCACTCCCCCCAGGCGGGGGTGCCAGGGGTGTCCCGGGTGAACGAACAGTCGTTCAAGCCCAGCCCCCTGTCGGCCAGTCCCCTCTGGGCGCAGGAAACCGAACCCTCGGACCCTCACGTCCGCGGCACCTCCGAGCACTGGATTCCCGGGAAGCCACTGCGAATTCTGCGCCGGAAAACGCGCAAGAGAGGGGCCTTCAAGGGGGCACCAAAGTGGGTCCGAGGTTTCGGTGGAGAGAGCCTTACCCCCCGGCGCCGGCCTTCTGGCGATGTGCTGCCGAGTCCCTCGCCCGGGTACATCCGCGACAGGGCGTTGGAGGCCGCGCTGCCACCTCCCGCGTGCACGCTGACTCCAGGCCGTGTGACGACAGGAGCCGCCGTGGGCCGTGCGTCTCCCCCGGGCCGTACCGAGCCTCCGTGTCACAGCCCGTCCAGCCCTCCGTCCCCCCAGAGCAATCACGTGTCCGTGAACACCCGTTGCGCAGCACCTCTCCCTTCGCGCATCAGCCCTCGAGCGTCGAGAGGGCTTCGACGACGCGCTCCACAGCGCCCTCGACCGTGAAGCCGGGCGCGTCCACATCCAGCACCAGCTGGGCGAGAGCGGCGTAATGGGGCCGGCGCTCGGCATCGAGCGCGCGAAGTGTCGTGGGAATGTCGCCGTGGAGAAGAGGACGGAGGTCGGTGGACGTGATGCGACGGGCGAGCGTCTCCGGGCTCGCATTCAGCCACACACGGAACGTGGATTGGAGCGCCTCGCGAAGCACGGGCTGCAACACCGCGCCTCCCGGCACGGAGATGACCGCTGCGGAGCGGGTGGCGAGCGCTTCGAGGAGCAACTCCGCCTCGCGCGCGTGCAGGGCCTCTGCCCCACCGAGCGCCGCGACCTCCGCAGGCGTCTTCCCGAAGCGCTCGACGAAGCGCACGTCGTTGTCCAGGTACGGCCAGCCCAGGCGCGTGGCGAGCGCTCGGCCCACCGTCGTCTTCCCGGAGCCCATCATCCCGAGCATCGCGACATGAGGACCCGACGGCCGCAGCGGGATGGGATTGCTCATGCCCCGTCCCTAGCGCCAGGGCACGAAGTCCGCAACCCGCGCGTCCCAGCCACGTGCCCTCAGGCGCTCGCCTTCTGCTTCCGCTCCTGCCCCAGGTACTCCTGGAGCGAGCGGGCCTCCAGGGGTGCCCTGGCCAGCGCCTCGATGGCCGCCACGCCCATCCGTGCCGCCTGCACCGTCGTGTAGTACGGCAGCCCGTGCATCAGCGCCTCGCGCCGGATGGAGAAGCTGTCGGAGATATCCTTCTTGCCCACCGTGGTGTTGATGACGAGCGCGATCTCGCGGTCGACAATCTTGTCCACGACGTGCGGCCGGCCCTCCTTCACCTTGAGCACGAGCTCGCAGGGGAGCCCCTTGCCGGTGAGGTACGTGTGCGTGCCGCGCGTGGCCACCAGGCTGAAGCCCAGCGTGAGCAGCCGCTTGGCCATGTCCACCAGCGCCGGCTTGTCGTCGTCCTTCACCGACAGGAACACCTTGCCGCTCCGGGGCAGCTTCACGCCCGCGGCCAGCTGGCTCTTGGCGAAGGCGGTCGGGAAGTCATGCGCGAGCCCCATCACCTCGCCGGTGCTCTTCATCTCCGGTCCAAGGATGGTGTCCACACCCGCGAAGCGCGTGAAGGGGAAGACGCTCTCCTTCACCGCCACGTGCTTCACCTCGGGGTCCGAGGTGTAGCCCAGCTCCTTGAGCGTCTTGCCCACCATGCACAGCGCGGCCAGCTTCGCCAGCGGCACGCCCGTGGCCTTGGAGATGAACGGCACCGTGCGGCTCGCGCGCGGGTTCACCTCCAGGATGTAGATGACCTTGCCCTGGATGGCGAACTGCACGTTCATCAGGCCCACCACGCCCAGCTCGCGCGCGAGCGCCGTGGCCTGGTCCTTCATCCGCTCCACGAGGTCCGGGCTGCAGCTGAAGGGGGGCAGGGTGGCGGAGGCGTCACCGGAGTGCACCCCGGCCTCCTCCACGTGCTCCATCACCCCGCCCACCATCACCGCGCCCGTGCGGTCCGCGATGAGGTCCAGGTCCACCTCGATGGCGTCCTTGAGGAAGCGGTCGATGAGGACCGGATGCTCGGGGCTGGCCAGCACCGCCTCCTTCATGTACCGCGCGAGGCTCGTCGAGTCGTACACCACCTCCATGGCCCGCCCGCCCAGCACGTAGGAGGGGCGCACCATGACGGGGTAGGCGATGCGCTCGGCGATGGCGAACGCCTCGTCGCCCGAGCGCGCCGTCCCGTTCTCCGGCTGGCGCAAGCCCAGCTTCTCGATGAGGGCGGAGAAGCGCTCGCGGTCCTCCGCGCGGTCGATGGCGTCGGGGCTCGTGCCCAGGATGGGAAGGCCCGCCTTCTCCAGCGCCACGGACAGGCGCAGCGGCGTCTGCCCGCCGAACTGCACGATGGCCCCCACCGGCTTCTCCCGGCCCGCCACCTCCAGCACGTCCTCGATGGTGAGCGGCTCGAAGTAGAGGCGGTCCGAGGTGTCGTAGTCCGTGGACACCGTCTCCGGGTTGCAGTTGTGCATCACCGTCTCGAACCCCGCCTCGCGCAGCGCAAAAGCGGCGTGCACGCAGCAGTAGTCGAACTCGATGCCCTGGCCGATGCGGATGGGACCGCTGCCCAGGATGAGCACCTTCTTGCGGTCCGTGGGCGGCGCCTCGTCCTCCTCCTCGTAGGTGGAGTAGAGGTAGGGCGTGTACGCCTCGAACTCCGCGGCGCAGGTGTCCACCCGCTTGTAGACGGGCTTCACCCCGCGTGCCTGCCGGCTCTGGCGCACCCGCTCCTCGCCCTGGCCCAGGAGCGCCGCCAGCGTGCGGTCCGAGAAACCGAGCGCCTTCACCTCGCGGAGCACGTCCTCCGGCACCTTCTCGATGGCGCCGAAGGCCCGCACCCGCTCCTCCCACTGCACCAGCTGCTGGATGCGCCGCAGGAACCAGGGGTCGATGGCGGAGAGCGCGTGCGCCTCCTCCACCGTCATGCCCTCGCGGAGGGCCTGCGCCAGCACCCAGGGGCGCTCGGGCCGCGGCACGCGGAGGCCCTCGCGCAGGAACGCCAGCCGCTCCTCGGGGCCCGGGGGCAGGTCCACCAGCGCGTCCATGCCCGCCTTGCCCGCCTCCAGCGAGCGCAGGGCCTTGAGGTACGCCTCCTGGAAGGTGCGCCCGATGGCCATCACCTCGCCCACGCTGCGCATCTGCGTGGTGAGCGTGCGGTCCGTCTGCGGGAACTTCTCGAAGTTGAAGCGCGGCACCTTCACCACCACGTAGTCGAGCGTGGGCTCGAAGGAGGCGGGGGTGTCGCGGGTGATGTCGTTCTTCAGCTCGTCCAGCGTGTAGCCCAGCGCGAGCTTCGCGGCGATCTTCGCGATGGGGTAGCCCGTGGCCTTGGCGGCCAGCGCGGAGGAGCGGGAGACGCGCGGGTTCATCTCGATGACGACGATGCGCCCGTCCTTCGGGTTCACGCCGAACTGGATGTTGCACCCGCCGGTGTCCACGCCAATCTCGCGCACGATGGCGAGCGACGCCTGCCGCAGCTGCTGGTACTCCTTGTCCGTCAGCGTCTGCGACGGGGCCACGGTGATGGAGTCACCGGTGTGCACCCCCATCGGGTCCAGGTTCTCGATGGAGCAGATGATGACGACGTTGTCCTTGCAGTCGCGCACCACCTCGAGCTCGAACTCCTTCCACCCGAGCACGCTCTCCTCCACGAGGATGGTGGAGGTGGGGCTCGCCTCGAGGCCCGCGCGGCAGATGCTCTCGTACTCGTCCCGGTTGTACGCGATGCCGCCGCCCGTGCCGCCCAGGGTGAACGATGGGCGGATGATGGCCGGGAAGCCGATGTCCTGCGCCACTGCCCGCGCCTCGTCCAGGTTGGTGACGTAGGCGCTCCTGGGCAGCGCCACGCCAATCTTCTCCATGGCCTGCTTGAAGAGGAGGCGGTCCTCGGCCTTGTTGATGGCCTCGAGCGAGGCGCCGATGAGCTTCACCCCGTACTTCTCGAGGATGCCCTGCTCCGCGAGCGCCTTGGCGAGGTTGAGCGCCGTCTGGCCGCCCATGGTCGGCAGCACGGAGTCCGGGCGCTCGCGCGCGAGGATGCGCTCGGCAATCTCGACGGTGATGGGCTCCACGTAGGTGCGGTGGGCCAGCTCCGGGTCGGTCATGATGGTGGCGGGGTTGCTGTTGAGCAGCACCACCTCCACGCCCTCGTCCTTGAGGGCCTTGATTGCCTGGGCACCGGAGTAGTCGAACTCGCACGCCTGGCCGATGATGATGGGACCAGAGCCGATGACGAGGACCTTGCGGATGTCGGGACGCTTGGGCATGTCTGTGGCGCCCCAATAGCACCAAGCGCCCCGTGTCGCTCGATTAGCTGCGCACTACCCCGTCCGGGCCAGCAACCGCACCCGCCCTGCCTCGAACGCGGGGCACACGGCCCCGGGAAGCGCCGCCGGGCGGCCTACCAGGTACCCCTGCGCGTGGCGAACGCCCACGGCCAGCAGCGTCTCCAGCTCGTCCCAGGCCTCCACGCCCTCGGCCACCAGCACGGCCTCCACGTTGGCCGCGAACGCCACCAGCGCGCGGACCAGGTGCTGCCGGTAGGGATGGAGGTTGAGCGCGCGGATGAGGGACATGTCCAGCTTGAGGAAGGCCGGCATCGTGTGGACGAGCGTCAAGAGGCCCGAGTGCCCCGCTCCGAAATCGTCCAGCGCCACCCGCACGCCCGAGCCCGCGAGCTCATGCAGCCGGTGCTGCAGCAGGCGGGCGTCCGCCACCTCCTCACGCTCGGTGAGCTCCAGCACCAGCTGCGGAAGGAGCGCCGGTCCGGCCTCCGCACGGAGGAGCTCCGGAAAGCCCGGCGCGCACACCGCCTCGGGGCTGGTGTTGAGGAACCAGGCCGTGGACGGAAGCTCCCCACCGAGCGACCGCATCCGGCGAAGGGCACCCACCAGGCACTCCCGCTCCAGCTGGCGGCGTGCCCGCGGCTCCAGGTCCGCATCGAACGGGCAGTCCCCCGCAGCGTTGCGCGTCAGCACCTCGTGCCCAAGCACCGCGCCGCCCGGCACGTCGACGATGGGCTGGAAGCACCACAGCAGGCCCGAGCCTTCCGGCGCTGGCGGGGGGACGAGGGAGAACATGCCGGAAGCGGGACCCTGGGGTGACGACTCGGGTGGGACTTCCTCCTACCACCAATTCGGGAATAGTGGGTGACGTCGTGGTGAGCACGCCGTCACTTTCCGAGGACTGTCGCACGAGCGCCTGACTGCCTCCTCGCCGAGCGACGGCGCACGGAGGGCCCCCCTCACCAAGCGCGCAGCGCCGACGGACTTTTCGCGCAAGGACACCGCGCAAGGAGGCCCTGCATGCTGGTGAGCGAAGTGATGACGCACAATGTGGAGATCCTCTCGCCTGAGGCGACGATTCGCGAAGCGGCAGAGCTGATGCGGGCGGTGGACGCGGGCGCGCTGCCCGTGTGTGACGGCACCCGGCTGGTGGGCATGGTGACGGACCGGGACATCGTGGTGCGCGGGATTGCCCTGGGGTGCACGCCGGACAGCCCGGTGACGGAGGTCATGAGCAGCCAGGTCGTCTGGATCCGCGACGACGCCGAGGCCGAGGACGCGGCGCGCATCATGCGCGAGCGGCAGGTCCGCCGGCTCCCGGTCATCGACGAGAACCGGAAGCTGGTGGGCATCATCTCGCTGGGAGACCTCACCCAAGCGGTGACGGACCGCGAGGCGGGGGCCACGCTGGAGACCATCTCCGAGCCCTGGCCCTCGCTGACGCCCTGAGCGGGGCCCTCGGCGGACGTGGGACTCCGGGACGCCCACCAGCGGACAGCATTCCCGCCGGGGGAGACGTGTTGGCTGCGACGGAGGAGGCTGGCCTCTATGCTCCAGGGAAGGCGGCCCTCACCGCCGACCCCGAGGAGCCTGACCCAGCATGGCGAACATCCCGGTGCCGTACGTCATCGAGCAGACCCACCGCGGCGAGCGCGTCTACGACATCTACAGCCGCCTGCTCCTGGACCGCGTCATCATCATCGGCACGCCCATCACGGATGACGTGTCCAACGTCGTCACCGCGCAGCTGCTCTTCCTCGAGTCGGAGGACCCGGACAAGGACATCCGGCTGTACATCAACTCGCCCGGGGGCTCGGTGACGGCGGGCCTGGCCATCTACGACACCATGCAGTACGTGCGCGCGTCGGTGTCCACCATCGGTGTGGGACAGGCGGCCTCCATGGCGGCGGTGCTGCTGCTCGCGGGCGCAAAGGGGAAGCGCTTCGGGCTGCCCAACTGTCGCGTGCTGCTGCACCAGCCCTCGGGGGGACTGGAGGGTCAGGCCACGGACATCGACATCCGCGCGAAGGAGATCCTCCGGCAGCGCCACCGGCTCAACGACATCATCTCGCACCACACGGGCCAGCAGTTCCAGCGGGTGGAGGCGGACACCAACCGGGACTACTTCCTCGGGGCGGCCGAGGCGCGCGCGTACGGAATCATCGACGAGATCGTCTCCCCGCGGTCGTCGTGAGAACATCCCCTCTCCCTCCGGGAGAGGGACAGGGTGAGGGGGATGCTCACTCGGACCTCGCGGACGTAGCCAGGAGCCGCCCCATCCGCTACAGGCAGTCCCTTCCATTCCTTCCGTCAAGGAGAAGTCCTCCCATGTCCACACTCTTGCGCTCGCTCGTGGCGCTGCTGGTGGTGGCCGGCCTCGGCGTGGCGTGTGCCACCGCCCAGAAGCCGTCCGAGGCCACCTCCACCATCGAGGTCATCTCCGAGGCGGACGCCGGCGCGCCAGGGTCGCCGCTGGTGCCTCTGGCCACCGCGCAGGGCTTCGCGCTGATGATGCCCCCCGGCGCAGAGCCCCGGAGCCAGACGGTGAAGATTCCAGCCGGAGACGTGCAGGTCTCCTCCTGGTCGGCGACCGACGAGAGCGGGGTGAACTACTCGGTGACGACGGCGGACTATCCGCCCGCGCTGGTGAGCAAGAGCAGCGCGGACGTCTTCCTCTCCGAGGCGCGGCAGAGCGTGCTGCAGCAGCTCCCGAACGCGAAGGTGGTGTCGGAGGAGACCGTCGCGCTGCAGGGCTACCCCGGGACGACGTACGTGGTGCAGTCGGACCGCGGCGAGGTCCGGGGGCGGCACTACCTGGTGGGGAATCGCCTCTACACGATGCTCGTCGTCTACAACCCGGCCATCGGCGCGCCGCACGCGGGCGCGTTCTTCGACTCGCTGCAGTTCATCAACCCCCCGCCCCCCATCGCGCGCCCACCGGCCGGGGCGCCCGCGGACGCTGGGACCTGACGCCTCACGGCGAGCGCGTGAGCCACTCCACCAGGGCCCCAAGCGCCTCCGTGTGCACGTAGTGCCCCACTCCCGGCAACGTGTGCACGTGGCACCCGGCGCTCTCCATCCGCCGGACGTCCTCGTCGGTGACGTACGGTGACGCGCCGCCGCGGACGCACCGCACGGGCCTGCTGCGCGCATCCACGACGTCCCACAGGTCCTCGGCGTTGACGCGCTCGTGCAGGCGCAGCAACTCCGGACGGTCGATACGCCACCGCACACCGCTCCCGGTGCGCTCGAGGTTCATCAGGAGCCAGTCCGCCATCGCAGGGGAGAGTCCCTCGCCGAGCAGCGCGGTGCGCATGGTCTGCCGGTCCGGGGCGCGCTCGGGTGCACGCACCAGCGCCTGCACCACCCGTCGCGTGTCCGAGCGCCCCTCGCCCAGGGGGCCGGGGGCGATGTCCAGCAGCGTGACGTCCGCGACCTCTTCAGGTGCAGCCCGCAGCGCAGCCAGCGAGACGCGGCCACCGAACGAGTGACCCGTGAACGAAAGGGGCCCCTTGAGGCCCGCCTCGCGCGCCGTCTCCAGAACGTCTCGCGCCACGTCCTCGAGCCCCGCGCCCTCGGGAGCCGGAGGCGACATCCCGTGCCCCGTGAGGTCGGGAACGAGCAGCGTGAGCGAGCGGTCCGCCTCGCACCACGCCTGGGCGAGGGTGCGCAGGTTGCGGCCGGAGCCGAGGAAGCCGTGCAGCAGCACGCCGGCCCGCGGCCCGTCTCCAATCCGAAACTGAGAGAGCAGCATGGGTGGCGACGTCAGGCCCTCTTTCGCCTTGCCGCAGGACGCTTCGTCGCGGTCGCGCGGCGCGGAGCCGCCTTCGCGCGCGGTCCCGCTGCCCGCCGCGCCGGGGCAGCCGCCTCCTTCTCACCCCGCTGCTCCTCCAGCACGTCCGTCACCATGGTCAGGACCTGTGCAGCTGCCTGGACCGAGCGCCTGGGCAGCTGACCGAGGGCGGTGTTGACCGCGGACTCCACCGTCCCCTCGTGGGGGACGTTGAAGCTGCTCCCGCGTGACGTGAGCGAGAAGAGCGCCCGACGCCGGTCCGCCGGGTCCTCCTTGCGCACGAGCACGCCGCGCTGCTCGAGCCGGCTGAGCACCCCGGTGAGGGTGCTCGGGTGCACGTGCATGATGTTCGCGAGCCGGCCGGCGCTGATGCCCGGGTAGCGGCCGACGATGCGGATGACCAGGCGCTGCGGACCCGTCACGCCCAGCGTGGATTCCATGCGCTTGCTCGCCGACTGGAGCGCGTGGTCCAGCGCCCAGAGGCCCCGCATGAAGTTCAGCACATCCCCCAGCTCCACCCGCTCCTCGGTCATGTCGCGTGCGTCCTGCGCGTTCGTCGGCGTTCCAAGCACCTCTACCCGCTGGGCCCCTCGGGGTCCATCCGCTTCTGGAGCAAATGTGGAGGCGCAGCGCTCCGGATGGGAGGCCTCGAGAAGAGCAGCTGATGGCCAGGTGACGTCCCCCAAGGAGTCCAGCGCCGGACGCGCCGCTCCCTCTGCGGGGAAGTTGTCGCCCCCTGCGCGGCCGGCCAGCGTTGCACGCAATGCGCGTCTTCTGCCTATCGGTGGCTCTATTGCTGGTCGTGCCGGCGAGCAGCCGGGCACAGCACGAGCGGCGGCTGGAGACCGTCCTTCCTCTGCTGCCGGGGAAGAACCAGGTCCGCTGGTACGAGTTCGACTGGAAGTACACCGACTTCACTCCGATGGAGCGGGGCGCGCCGGTGCGCCTCTACTTCTACGCCTCCGAGCGCGAGATTGCCCGGACGGCCCAGCCCCTCATCGCCCGGGCCTACGTGGACTACGCGCGCACGTTCGGCTACGTGCCGGCGCACCGCACCCCCTTCCTCCTCTACAACTCGCACCTCGAGTTCGAGTCCACCCAGGCCTTCTTCGTCTCCGAGGGGGTGCTCGGTGTCACCAGCACCACCGAGCTCACGATGGCGCTGCCCTACTGGGGCGAGCACCTGCGCTTCGAGCACGTCATGCGCCACGAGCTCGCGCACCAGTTCACCATCCAGAAGGTGGTGGACCTGGATCGCGCCGCGGGCAACTGCGGTGCGCTGCAGCGCATGCCGCTGTGGTTCGTGGAGGGCCTCGCGGAGACGGTCTCCCAGCCCGCGCTCACGCCCGAAGTGCGCGCGGCGCTCGCGGACCGGTTGCTCCCCTCGGAGCCGGACGTGAAGCCGAAGGGTCTCCCGGACTTCTTCGACGTGGGCCTGCCCACCTTCGAGAACGTCTACCTCATGGGCCACGCGCGGGTGCGCTTCCTCGAGAAGGCCTACGGAGAGGGCACGGTGCGCCGGCTCCTCCAGGCCTCGCCCGAGCTGTGCGCCGGCGCCGCTGCAGGCTTCTTCGCCACGGACCTGGAGGACCCGTTCACGCGGATGGTGGAGCGGGTGGTGGGGACGGACGGGCAGACGCTGGACACCGCGTGGAAGGAGTGGGCCACGAAGCAGGTGCAGCCCTCGCTCGACGCGCGCCAGCGGCTCGTGGACCTGCCCCTGGTGGAGGGTCTGGGACGAGGGGAGGTGGACTCCTTCTCCCTGTCCCCGGACGGACGCGTGCTCCTCTACCGCACCATTGACCTCGACACGGGTGTAGGACGGCTCTACCTGCAGGACGTGGGGGACCCGTCCTCGCGGGTGCTCGTCACGGGGGACCAGCGCATCGGCCTCGTCTCGCTGCACCCCGGTGGCCGACGGGTGACGGCGGTGGGGAAGGACATGCTCGCGTTCTTCGGACGCGTGGCGGACTCGGACGCCCTGTACGTGCGCCGCTATGCACGCGAGGAGAAGGGGGGCCGGGTGCACCTGAGGCTCCTCGAGGAGAGGCGGCACGAGCTCGACCGCTACGGCCTCCTCGAGGGCGGCTTCCCCGCCATTGCCCCCGACGGCGCCGTGGCGTTCGTGGGTCTGCCGCGGGAGCAGGGGTTCCTCGACATCTACCGCATGGAGACGCCCTTTCGCGCGAACGCGCCGCTCGTGCGCGTGACTGCGGATGCGTACGCCGAGCAGGCACTCGCCTACGGTGCGGATGGCGCGCTCGTCTACGCATCGGACGCCACACCGGACGCACACTTCGCCCTGTTCCGATGGAAGGACGGCCGCACCGAGCCGCTCCTCTTCTTCCCCGGAGGTGTGCATGCCTCCGCACCCTCGGCCGATGACGGCGGATGGCTCTTCGAAGCCACTGCGTCCGGGCTGGTGCAGGCCTACCGGCTCCAGGACGGCACACCCGTGCGCCTCACCGACGTGCCCACGTCCTTCTCGAGTCCCGCGCGGGACGCGGACGGACGGCTGCTGGGGCTGGTGCTGGTGCGTGGAAGCCGGCGCCTCGTGGCGTTCCCGAAGGAGCAGCTCGTCGCAGAGCCCGCGGCAGCCTCGCCGATTCCGCCTGTACCCGGGGAGCGCCCGAGCGCGGAGCTCGTTGCCTGGGCCATCCCGCGCGGTGAGCTGACCGACGTCCAGGACTACAAGCCCCTCGCACTGCGCAACTTCCGGCTGGTGGACGCCTTCGCCGCGGCGACGGGCGGGCCGTTCATCGTCGGGCAGGTGGCCTTCGCGAACCAGTTCCGGACGCACATCGTCGGCCTGAGCCTCCAGATTCTGGGCGACCTCGACCTGACGAACGCCCAGCTCCTCTACCTGGACCGCTCGCGCCGCACCGCGCTCGGTGGAGGCCTCCTCGTCCGCTCCTCGCTGCAGCTGGAGGGGGACCCGGCCGTCAACCTCGACACCTTCGTCCTCCAGCGCCTCGGGGGGCTCTTCCTCGTGGAGTACCCCTTCGGTCAGTACGTGCGCGTGGGAGGCTTCGTCTCACCGCAGCTGCTGAGGACGGCGGAGTTCAGCAATCCGCTCAGCCCGCTCGCGAAGCACGTCACTGGCGTTGCCCCCGCGGCGCAGGTGGGGGCGGAGCTGGCGGTGGACACGCTGCGCCTCGCGTCCTTCGGTCCCTACGACGGCGTGGCCTTCGTGGTGCGCACGGACGCAACCGTCGCGCTGGGCCCCGTGGAGCCCTTCGGCACGGTGAGCAGCGACCTGTTCATGTACAAGAACGTGCTCTCGGGCTTCGAGCGGCTGTTCCTGCGCGGAAGGTTGGGCGTGGGGACGACGCTCGGGGGCCCCCTGCGCGAATCCTTCTACCTGCCGCCGGCGCAGAACCTGCGCGTCTTCCCGCAGTACGACCTCCTGCAGGTGCTCGGACGCGCGTACTACGTGGGGACCCTGGAGCTGCACTTCCCGCTGCTGCCGGACTTCGGCACGGGCGTGTACCTGCAGGGACTCGTGGGTGTGGACGCGGGCGCCATCTTCAACACGCCGCGTGAGGCGCTCGCCGCGCGACAGGCATCCGGGGTGCTGGGTGTGAACCTGCTCCTCGGGCCGCTCGCGCTGCAGCTGCACTTCGCGCGGCCGTTCGACATCGGCACGCCGGTCCTGAACGACAGGTGGCTGACGTTCTTCACGATCTTCACGCCGTTCCTCACGTTCTGAGGACGGAGGAACGGCGTGGCGCGGTGTGGAGCAGCTTCCCCTCACTCTTTCCCTCTCCCAGCGGGAGAGGGGAGGGGCTTCAGAACTGATGCTCCTCGGTGGAGTTCTTCAGCGCCAGGGTGGAGGACTCGCCCCCGCAGATGACGCCGGAGACCGCGTCGAAGTAGCCGGTGCCCACCTCGCGCTGGTGGCGGGTGGCGGAGTAGCCGGACTTCTCCGCCGCGAACTCGGCCTGCTGCAGCTTCGAGTAGGCCGCCATGCCACCGTCCCTGTACTCACGGGCCAGCTCGTACATCGAGTAGTTCAGCGCGTGGAACCCGGCCAGGGTGACGAACTGGAACCTGTAGCCCATGGCGCCGAGCTCGCGCTGGAACTTCGCGATCGTGGCGTCGTCCAGGTTCTTCTTCCAGTTGAAGGACGGGCTGCAGTTGTAGGCGAGCAGCTTGCCCGGGTGCATCTGGTGCACGCCCTCGGCGAACTTCTTCGCAGCCTTCAGGTCCGGGGTGCTCGTCTCGCACCAGATGAGGTCCGCGTAGTGGGCATACGCCTGCGCGCGCGCGATGGCGAAGTCCAGGCCGTCCCCGGTGATGTGGAAGAAGCCCTCCGCAGTGCGGTCCTTGCGGTCGATGAACGCGTGGTCGCGCTCGTCCACGTCGCTGGTGATGAGCTTGGCGCTCTCCGCGTCCGTGCGGGCAATCAGCACGGTGGGCACGTCCAGCACGTCCGCCGCCAGGCGCGCGGCCACGAGCGTGCGGATGAACTGGCCGGTGGGCACCAGCACCTTGCCGCCCATGTGGCCGCACTTCTTCTCGCTCGCGAGCTGGTCCTCGAAGTGCACGCCCGCGGCGCCCGCCTCGATGAGCGCCTTCATCAGCTCGAAGGCGTTCAGCGGCCCACCGAAACCCGCCTCCGCGTCCGCCACCATGGGGGCGAACCAGTAGGTGCCACTCTTGCCCTCGCTGTGGTCAATCTGGTCCGCCCGGCGCAGCGCCGCGTTGATGCGCCGCACGAGGTTAGGCACCGAGTCCACCGGATAGAGGCTCTGGTCCGGGTACATCTGCCCGGACGTGTTGGCGTCCGCGGCCACCTGCCAGCCGGAGATGTAGAGGGCCTTGAGGCCCGCGCGCACCATCTGCACCGCCTGGCCGCCGGTGAGGGCGCCGAGCGCGTGGAGGTAGGGCTCGCTGTGCATCAGCTCCCACAGCCGCAGCGCGCCCATGCGCGCGAGCGTGTACTCCACCGTCACGGTGCCGCGGAGCCTCTCCACGTCCGCGCGGGTGTAGGGACGGGTGACGCCGTCGAACCGCTTCGCGTGAAGTGCGTTCACGGGGCCGTGGGCCTTCTCCGCCCCGTTCCCGCCGATGACCACCGCCTCACCCTGCTTCGGGGCCCCGTTCTTCTTCTGAGGAACGACTGCCGTCATGGTGCTGCTCCTTTGGACACGCACTGCTCGGTGGAACTGCCTGTGGACTCAGGCCCCGGCCGCGAGCTGCCGGTAGGCCGGAAGCGTGAGGAACTCCTCGAAGGTGGGCGCGGTGGCGAGCCGGACGAAGAGCTCGCGGGCCTCGTCGAAGCGTCCGCGCGCGAAGCGCTCCGCCCCCACCTCCTCACGGATGCGCGCGAGCTCCTCGGCCACCACCCTGTCGAAGGCCTCGCGCGTGAGCGTCCCGAGGCCCTCGAGGGTGGCGCCGTGGTGCAGCTGCTGCCACACCTGGGCGCGGGAGATCTCCGCCGTGGCCGCGTCCTCCATCAGCTGGTAGAGCGGCACGCAGCCCTGCCCCCTGAGCCACGCCTCGATGTACTGGATGCCCACGCGCACGTTCTGGCGGAGTCCCGCCTCCGTGCGCGTGCCGCGCGGGATGCGCAGGAGCTCCTCGCGGGTGACGTGCACGTCCTCCCGCAGGACGTGGAGCTGGTTCTTGCCGGGCATGTGCGCGTCGAACACCTCGCGCGCCACGGGGACGAGGCCGGGGTGCGCCACCCACGTGCCGTCGTGGCCGTCCTTCACTTCGCGCAGCTTGTCCGCGCGCACCTTCTCGAGCGCCGCGGCGTTGGCCGCCTCGTCTCCCTTCACGGGGATGAAGGCCGCCATGCCGCCCATGGCGTGCACGCCCCGTCGGTGGCAGGTGCGGATGAGCAGCTGCGAGTAGGCGCGCAGGAAGCCCTTGTCCATCGTCACCTGGCCGCGGTCCGGAAGCACCGCGTCCGCGCGCAGGGCCTGCTTCTTGATGAAGCTGAAGATGTAGTCCCAGCGGCCGCAGTTGAGCCCCGCGGAGTGCTCGCGCAGCTCGTAGAGGATCTCGTCCATCTCGAACGCGGCCGGCAGCGTCTCGATGAGGACCGTGGCCTTGATGCTTCCGCGCGCGATGCCCAGCGCGCCCTGCGCGTGGTGGAACACGTCGTTCCACAGCCGCGCCTCCAGGTGGCTCTCCATCTTGGGCAGGTAGAAGTAGGGGCCGGTGCCGCGCTTCAGCTGCTCGTGCGCGTTGTGGAAGAAGAAGAGCCCGAAGTCGAAGAGCGCGCCCGGCACGGGCTTCCCGTCCACGAGGAGGTGCTCCTCGGGGAGGTGCCAGCCGCGGGGCCGGACGAAGAGGACCGCGAGCTTCTCGCCCAGGCGGTACTGCTTGCCCGTCTCCGGCGCGGTGAACGTGAGCGTGCGGCGCACCGCCTCGCCGAGCGCGCGCTGGCCCTCCACCACGTTCACCCACGTGGGCGCGAGCGAGTCCTCGAAGTCCGCCATGAAGACGCTCGCCCCGGAGTTGAGGGCGTTGATGACCATCTTCGCCTCGGCGGGGCCGGTGATCTCCACCCGCCGGTCCAAGAGGTCCTCCGGGAGCGGCGCGACCTTCCAGTCCCCCGCGCGCGCCGACGCCGTCTCCTTCAGGAAGTCCAGCTGCTCGCCCGCAGCGAGCCGTCCTGCCACCTCCTGCCGCCGCGCCAGGAGCTGGTCCCTGCGCGGGCCGAACGTGCGCGCCAGGTCCGCCACGAAGGCCACCGCCTCGGGCGTCAGCACCCGCTCCGCGCCCGGCACGGAAGGTCCGCTCAGCACGACGCCTTCGGGGAGTCTGGTCCTGGCCACTTGCGTCATCTGCACCTCCGCAAATTCGGTGGAGGCAAGTTACGCATCACGCCGTAAATGGCAATTCCCCCAGAGATTCTGTGCCGTTGTGGATGTCACAGCCTGTCAATGTCAGGAGGTGACCGGCTTGACCTTGTAAATCCGAAGAGGTTTCCTGGCCCTCGTCTGTAAACGGGGGCACGGCGGACGTGGTCCGGGAGGAGGCCAGCGATGGACGGGGCGAGTGGAGCGCCGAGGCTGGGCGTCAAGGTGCGGTCCCTGCGGCGGCGGGAGGGGCTCAGCCAGGCGCAGCTGGCGACGCGGCTGGGGGTGAGCCCGAGCTACCTCAACCTCATCGAGAACGACCGGCGGTCCCTGTCCGCGGCCATGCTCCTGCGGCTCGCGGGCGAGCTCGGGGCGGACCTCCGGACGTTCACCGCGGACGACGACGCACGGCTCGCGGCGGAGCTCCTGGAGATGTTCGGAGACCCGCTCTTCGAGGAGGCCGGGCTGACGAGCGCGGACGTGCGGGAGCTCGTGGCGCAGTCGCCCACGGCGGCGCGGGCGGTGCTCGGGCTGTACGCGGCCTACCACGAGGCGCGCAACACGGCCCGGGGCCTCGAGGCGCAGCTGTCGGACGCGGAGGGAGTGGAGTCGAAGCCGGCGGGCGTGCCCTCGGAGGAGGTGAGCGACTTCCTGCAGCGCCACGTCAACCACTTCCCCGCGCTCGAGGAGGCGGCAGAGCGGCTGTGGCGGGACGCGGGCCTCCACGCGGACGAGCTGACGCGGGGGCTCACGCAGCACCTCGAGCGCGCGCACGGCGTGCAGGTGAGGGTGGCTCAGGTGGAGCAGACGCGCGGGGTGCTCCGTCGCTACGAGCCCGAGCGCCACCTCCTGACGCTCTCCGAGCTGTTGCCCCCGCGCAGCCGCAACTTCCAGCTCGCGCAGCAGGTGGCCTTGCTGTCACCCCACGCGGACGTGGGGCGGTGGATGGCCGACAAGGGGCTGACGAGCGACGCCTCGCGCACGCTGGCGCGGGTGGCGCTGGCGAGCTACTTCGCCGGCGCGGTGTTGATGCCGTACGGGCCCTTCCTCAAGGCGGCGCGGCAGGCGCGGTACGACATCGAGCTGCTCGGCCACCGCTTCCGCACGAGCTTCGAGCAGGTGTGCCATCGCCTCACCACGCTGCGCCGTCCTGGCCACGAGGGTGTGCCGTTCCACATGGTGCGCATCGACGTGGCGGGCAACATCAGCAAGCGCTTCAGCGCCAGCGGCATCCACATCGCGCGCTTCTCGGGAGCCTGTCCCCGCTGGGACGTCTTCCGCGCCTTCCTCACGCCGGGCCGCATCCACACGCAGGTCAGCCGGATGCCGGACGGCAAGACGTACTTCTGTGTGGCGCGCACGCTGAGCAAGGATGGCGGGGGCTACCGGTCGCAGCACGCGGTGCAGAGCCTGGGGCTCGGCTGCGAGGTGGAGCACGCGCGCGAGCTCGTCTACTCGGACGGAGTGGACCTGACGAGCCCCGGCGCCGCCGTGCCGGTGGGGGTGACGTGCCGGCTGTGCGAGCGCACCGACTGCACCGAGCGCGCCCTGCCGAGCACGCGTCACCCGCTGCGCATCGACGAGAACGTCCGCACCGCGAGCTTCTTCTCGCCCACGGAGCCCTGACGCCACTTCCCTCTCCCCCTGGGAGAGGGACAGGGTGAGGGGAATGTGGCGAAGCTGCGCGACCCGCGACAACGGGACGCGGGGGAGGCACACTCGCGCGGATGGAACAGCGCGCGTTGGGGAACACCGGACTGACGGTATCCGCTCTGGGCTTCGGGGCTGGCCACGTGGGCCGCCCGGAGCTGGACGAGGCAGACGTGGGGCGGCTGCTCAACGGCGCCCTGGACCTGGGCATCACGCTCGTGGACGCCGCGCGCAGCTACGGGCTCGCCGAGGAGCGCATCGGCCGGCACCTGGCCCACCGCCGCCGCGAGTTCGTCCTCTCCACCAAGTGCGGCTACGGCATCCCCGGCCACGAGGACTGGACGCCCGGCTGCATCACCGCCGGCGTGGAGGCGGCGCTACGCACCCTGCGCACGGACGTCCTCGACATCCTCCACCTGCACTCCTGCCCGCTCGAGGTGCTCGAGCGGCCCGGCGTCGTGGAGGCGCTCGAGGCGGCGGTGCGCGCGGGGAAGGTGCGGGTGGCGGCCTACTCCGGCGAGGAGCCCGCGCTCTCCTGGGCGGTGCGCTCCGGCGTCTTCGGCGCGGTGCAGACGTCGGTCAACCTGCTCGACCAGGGGGGCCTCACCGGCGCCGTGGCGGAGGCTGCGCGCCGCGGGCTGGGCGTCATCGCCAAGCGCCCGCTCGCCAATGCACCCTGGCGCTACTCCGCGCGTCCCGCGGCCCCCGATGTCGCCGAGTACTGGGAGCGCATGGAGGCGCTGCGGCTGCCCACCTTCGCGCGCCCGTGGGACGAGGTGGCGCTGCGCTTCGCCGCGCACGGCCCCGGAGTGAGCGCGGCCATCGTGGGCACCTCGAGGCTCGAGCACCTCGAGGCCAATGCGCGCCACGTGGCGGAGGGACCGCTCCCGTCCGACTGGCGGCGCACGCTGGAAACGGCATTCGCTGCCCGCGGCGCGGCGTGGGCCGGGCTCATCTGAGAGGAGGCAGGGCGACGGGAGGCACGGGCCACCGAGGCGCATGCGGGGCCCCGGGCACTGCGGCGTTGAAGACGCGAGCCGGGGAGCCGTGACACCATGCCTGCCCCATGACGCCCAAGGCTCGCCGTCTCGTCCTCGTCTCGCTCGTGCTCGTCCTCGGCGCCGCGCAGCGTGTTCACGCCGTCCGCGCGCTGCCGCCCGACTTCGACGAGTTCGCTTACCTCCCGGTCGCGTACGACTACGCGGAGCGGATTCCGGGCCGCCTCGGCGAGATCCCCTCGTACCCGGAGAACCGGGAGCATCCGCCCTTCGTGAAGCTCTCCTACGCGCTCGCCGTGGATGCGTTCGACCCGCCGGAGCCGGACTGGGGAGCGCTGAAGGTGGGTCGCCCCATTCCGGAGGAGGCGAAGCCTGCCTTCGGCGCGGGCCGCTGGGTCTCGGCGGTGGCAGGGATGCTCCAGCTGGCGCTCGTCGCCATCGCGAGCCCGCTCGGCGCGCTCGTCCTCGCGCTCGAGCCGTACCACGTGAAGTACACCTCGCAGGCCATGCTCGAGGCCATCCCCGGCGTGTTCGCGCTGCTCGCGGTCCTGCTCGTGGAGGCAGCGTTGCGGCGCGAGGGCCGGGGGCGCGTCGTGCGCGTCGCGCTCGCCGCCGCCGCAGTGGGCGCGAGCGCGGCGGGCAAGTACCCCTATGGCCTGGTGCTCGGGCTCACGCTTCTGCCCTTCGTGATCCGCGCATTCCCCCGCCGCCCGGCCGCGTGGGCAGCGTTCGCCGGTGGTGCGCTCCTCGCTCTCGTGGCCCTCGACCCGACGTTCTGGCCCAACCCGGTCGCGCGCGCCGGCGAGGCGATCGGCTTCCACTGGAGCTACGCGCACTCCAAGCACGTCGTCTCGTCCGCGCTCCCCTGGTGGGCGCAGATTCGCTGGCTCTTCGAGGCTGCGCCGCTCGAGTGGCACCCCGGCGTCTTCGCGACGGGGCTCCCCGCAAAGCTCCTCCTGCCTCTCGCCGTGCTCGGGTTCCCGGTCACCTGGCGCGAGCGGCGCCCCTTCGCCGTCTGGGCAGTGGTCGGCCTCGTCTTCCTGCTCGTGTGGCCGACCAAGTGGCCTCAGTACCTGCTGCTGGTGCTGCCGGCGTTCGCCGTCTGCGCGGCCGGGGCGCCGCGGGCGATCGCGGCTGCGCTCGCACGGGTTCGCCGGCAAGTCGCCCCTGCTCTCTCCCGTCCCAGCCCCTGAGCCGCAGCGACACCTCCTCCCCGCGCGGAGCGCCGTGCGTGCCACCGGGGTGGGGAGGAGGGCGCAGGTGTCGGTCCCCGTGCGCCGTCAAAGCATGCTTTCGCGGGAACGATGGGACCGAGACGCACCGCGCTGTTGCGCTTCGCCGGTCAGCCGCTTGCGCTCCGGCCAGACATTTGCGCCTAATGCGCCCCGACTTGATGACTCTTCGGAAACACCTTCGTACCTGGAAGGTTCGGCCAGCGACGGTCGCCGCGCTGGCTGGGGGGATTCTCCTTGCGGCAGGCTGCACCACCCCTCCGGGAGGCGGAGCTCCGGACGCCGGGCCCGACCCCGAGGTCATCACCCCGAACACGTCGGGCTGGTGGCGCGATGACGTCTTCTACGAGGTCTTCGTCCGCAGCTTCCACGACTCGGACGGCGACGGGAACGGCGACCTCGCCGGGCTGACCGCGAAGCTCGACGTGCTCAACGACGGGAACCCGGCGACCACCACCGACCTCGGCGTGGATGCGCTCTGGCTGATGCCCATCCACCCGTCGCCCAGCTACCACGGCTACGACGTCACCGACTACCGCGGGGTGAACCCCGAGTACGGCACCCTCGCGGACTTCGACGCGCTGACCGCCGCGGCCCACGCGCGCGGCATGAAGGTCATCCTCGACCTCGTGCTCAACCACACCTCGAGCCAGCACCCGTGGTTCGTCTCCGCGCGGCAGGACAGCACCTCTCCCTGGCGGGACCACTACGTGTGGCGGCCCACCAAGCCGACCGGCTACGTGAACCCGACCGGCGGCGGGGACGTCTGGCACGCCGGCGCGGGCGGCTACTACTACGGCGTCTTCTTTAGCGGGATGCCGGACCTGAACTGGAAGAACCCGGCGGTCGAGGCCGAGCTGCTCGACGTGATGAAGTTCTGGCTCGCCCGCGGCGTGGACGGCTTCCGGGTGGACGCCGCGCGCTACCTGGTCGAGAACGAAGCGAACCTCGCCGACCAGCCCGAGACGCACGAGCTCGTCCAGCGCCTCCGCCACGCACTCCACCAGGAGTACCCGCAGGCGCTGCTCGTCGCCGAGGCGTGGACGTCGAGCACCAACGTCGGCACCTACTACGGCGAGGGGAACGAGTACCAGCTCGCGTTCTCCTTCGAGATCGCCGACGCCATCCTGAAGTCGGTCAACGACGGCACCCGCGCGAGCATCCACCAGGCGAACTACGTCGCCTCGACGGTGGTGCCGGATCGCGGCTTCGAGGCGCCGTTCCTGCGCAACCACGACCATGTCCGGGTGATGCGTCAGCTTGGGTCCAGCCCCGAGAAGGCGCGGCTCGCGGCGGCACTGCTGTTCGCCCAGCCCGGCACCCCGTTCCTCTACTACGGGGAGGAGCTCGGCATGGTGGGCGGCCCGAACCAGCGCGACGAGGACAAGCGCACCCCGATGCTCTGGTCCCCGGAGTTCCCGAGCTACGGCTTCTCCAGCGCGTTGAGCTGGTACCGCGTGAAGTTCGGTGACACCGCCCCGGAGGCCTCGGGCACGGACGTGTCGTCCCAGCAGGCCGACCCGGGTTCGCTCTGGAACCACTACCGCGCGCTGATTGCGCTCCGGCACGCCCACCCTGCGCTCTCGAGCGGTGCGAGCACCCGCCCCACCATCACCGGCGGTGGCGACGGGGTGTTCGCGATGCTCCGCGAGCTCGAGGGGGGCGAGCGGGTCCTCTTCGTCGCCAACCTCTCTGCCCAGGCGGTCGGCGCGTTCACCGTCGCCACCTCCGGCACCCCCACGGTCCTCATGCACGAGGGGCTCGAGATCCCGCCCACCTCGAAGGACGGCGCGCTCTCGTTTGCCGGGCTCGGTGCCCGGTCCTTCTCCTTCCTCCGCCTCGACTGACCCGACTGGAGCTCACACCATGAAGCGATTCCTTGCCCTCGCTCCGCTGCTCTTGCCGCTCGCGGGCGCCACCTCGATCGCCGCCGAGGGCGCGCCGTCCGCCGCTCCCACCGCCGGTGCCAAGGCCACCGCCTCCACCGGCCCGGTGGACCTGAACGACCCCGCCGGGGACGACTTCGGCCCGGGCACCTACATCTACCCGACCGACGCCGTCTACAAGCCCGGCAGCTTCGACATCACCCGCTTCCAGGTGGTGCCCGTGGGCGATGAGGTGGAGTTCCGCGTGACGGTGAAGTCGCGCATCGAGGACCCCTGGGACAGCAAGGCCTGGGGCGGCAACGGCTTCTCGGTGCAGATGGCGTTCGTGTTCATCGACATGGACCACAAGGACGGCAGCGGCCAGACCAAGGGGCTCCCCGGGCTGAACGTGCGCTTCGCCCCGGCGAACGCGTGGGAGAAGGTCGTCGTCTTCTCGCCGCAGGGGCAGACCCGGGTGAACAGCGAGATCGGCATCAAGGCGGCTGACCTGAAGAAGGACATCATCGTCCCCAAGATCACGCGCGCTCAGGGCCGGACGCTCATCGCGGTCGTCGGCAAGGACCAGCTCGGCGGGCTGCCGCAGGGGACCTGGGGCTACCAGGTGGTGAGCCAGTCGAACGAGGGCTTCCCGGACAAGACGGACCTGCTCACCCGAAAGGTGAACGAGTTCGAGGGCCAGCACCGCTTCGGCGGCGGCAGCGACTACGACAACGACCCGCACGCCATCGACATCCTCGCCGGCAAGGCGAAGGGCGCGGTGGAGGAGGTCGAGCTGCAGAAGAAGGTGCTCGGCGCCTTCAAGAAGGGCCTCGAGGCGCCGACCCAGGCGGACCTCGTCGAGCTGCCGATGGTCTACGCCGGCGAGTGAGCACTCAAGCGATGAAACCCATCACGACCGCCGCCGCACTCGCCCTGCTCGCCGCGCCGGGCCTCGCACTCGCGCAGGCCAGCAACCTCGAGCTGACGGGGAAGATCTACACCAAGTACCTGTACCAGAACGACGCCACCACCGGCTGCCTCTCGCTCTCCAACCCGTTCTGGCCCGACAACATCGGCGGCCACAACGGCGTCTGCACCGAGCTCGAGATCGGCATCAAGGGCCGGGTGAGCGACAAGGTCTCCGCCGGCGCGTCCATCCAGAGCCGCTGGGGCGCGCTCTGGCAGGACTGGTGGGAGAACGGCGACACCCGCTGGGACTACCCCTCCAACACCCCCTTCACCGGGAACACCTCGGGCGAGAGCCAGGGGATGAACCACGCCCAGTACATCAAGCTCCGCTCGGCCTGGGCGCGCATCGCCGCTCCCATCCCCACGGTGCGCTGGATCCACATCGGCTCCAGCGACCTCGGGATGTTCAACGAGTGGACCATCGGCAAGTCGCGCTACATCGACCGCACCAACGGCTATGGCGCGTTCGTCGAGGGGGCGCTGGGCACTTTCACCTACCACACCGCGGCGATCGCGCTGCCGAAGCTGTTCATCGGGCCGCGCTGGAACACCGGTCTGGCGCACTCCGACCCGCTGTCCAGCTTCTGGGGTGGGGACTGGGCCTACGCCCTGAAGCTCGGCTATTCCCCGCACCCGGACCTCACCCTGAACGTTATCGGCGCCTACCTCCAGGACGTCGAGGCGGACCGGTTCGACCCCGACCTCACCGGTGAGCCCTCGGGCGACCGGGGTGCCGACCACGCGGTCAAGTGGGCCCCCCGCTTCCGCGCCGTCAACGGCACCCTCGAGGCGACCTACGCCCCCGCCGACTTCGAGGCGCTCAGCGTCCGCGCTTTGGTCGCGCAGGGATGGAGCCACATCAACACCGACTACGCGACGAACGCGGTCCAGAACGACCAGGGGTTCTCGCCGCTGGTGTACCGGTTCGACTCACTGGGCAAGTCAGTGCCGGTGGGTGACGTCGCGGGCAAGGTGCTCGTCGAGCTGTTCGACCCCTTCGAGAACGGCCTGTCGTTCAAGGCCGAGTACTTCAACATCGGCGAGGACTTCAACGCGAACTTCGGCGCCCGGCGCGAGGCAGACGTGCTCCTCACCGACGGCATCATCGGGGGCGGCTTCGTCACCGGCGGGCAGCTGCCGACGCTGAACATCGCCAACGAGTTCGTGGACTTCGACGAGCCCTGGTACGAGTCCATCATCGGCTGGCACGGCGGCACCGGCGTCGTCGAGTACGTGAGCGGCGCTCTCAAGCTCACCGGCGAGCTCACCTACCTCACGTACAACACCAACGAGCAGGACCGGAACGTCGAGCTCGAGTACCCCGACTTCCTCTACACGGACGGGTTCACCGACCCGGTCTCGTACACCGCCAACAGCGACTACGCGAACGTGCACGACCGCGGCCGTGACCCGCGCTCGGTCTACAAGGAGTTCCAGAACCGGAACACCCAGATCGCCGTGCTCGGCGCCGACACGCTGGTGCCCGGGGTGCAGGGGCTGACCGCGAAGGTGAAGCTGAAGTACGTCCGCGACGTGGACTACCGCAAACAGGACAACCTCGACGACACCTACCGGGGCGACAGCATGATGGCGTTCGCCCAGCTCGGCTACCAGTTCAACAACGAGCTGAAGGGCACGCTCGGCTACGAGTGGAGCTACTGGGACGAGAAGAACCGCGGCGGCTCGCAGTCGCAGGGCTTCTTCGACTACGCCACCCGCCGGCACATCGGCCGCGCCGGGCTCTCGTACACGTTCGGGGGCGCCAACATCGGCTACGTCCTCGAGTACTTCCACAAGGACCAGTTCCGCTCGATCCCGGGCGTCTTCGACCAGAAATGGCGGGTCGTCCGCTCGAAGGCGTTCGTGGAGGTTGCGTTTTGATGCGATCCAAGCTCCAGAGGGCGCTCGCCCTCGCCGCAGTGTCTCTGCTCGGGCCCGGCTGCGGGCTCGAGGGTGCGTTCAACCTCTACGGCGGTCCTCCGCACACGCAGCCGGTGAGCACCGTCAAGGGGACCATCTCGCTCCCCGATCCCACCTTCGTCGGCGTGGACTCCGCGGGGAAGACCATCACCCCGTTCGCCTCGAAGGTGGCCGACGGCCAGTACGAGGTGAACTTCATCGCGGGTGCCTACGCCGGCATGCGCCTGCGCGCCATCCAGGGGGAGGTCATGTACGAGGCGTTCATGCCTCGCCTTCCGAACGAGGGGACTGTCGAGGGGGTGAGCCTCGACGCGAGGAGCACCGCGACGGTGAAGCTCGTCGAGGGGCTGCTCGGGCCGACCGGCAAGACCCTCGGGAAGCTCTCCGACGATCTGCTCTGCATCACCGGCAAGAAGCTCGCGCCGCGCTACGCCGTCCCGGGACCGTCCGCCGAGCTGGTCCGGATCATGGAGCGGATCATCGCGCGCGCGAACCTCGACGTGACCACGTCCACGCAGGTGTTCCAGTCGCCGGTCGTCTCGGAGGATGAAGCCACCGGGCAATACGTGGTGGAGACGAGCGCGCTCAACCCCGACTGGGTCGTCCGGGCGAACTACGACTACGACGGCAACGGGGTCCTCAACCAGACCACCGAGGCGTTCGACGTGCTCTTCCTCGAGGCGCTGCAGGGCACAGAGCTGTCGGCACCGCCGGACCCCGACCTGGTGCGCACCGTGTTCACGGTGAACTTCAACGCCGGCAAGCTCAACGGTGCCTGTGGCCAGATCGACCGCTTCCGCTGGGTGAGGAACGAGCCCGGCCGACAGATGTTCTTCGTCGGTGGAATCCACAAGACCTCGCCGGTGCAGGACATCCTTGTGGACGCGATGCTCGGCAACCGCGGCGGCTGGACCCCGAATCAGGTGTCCATGTACGACGACGGGACGAACGGCGATCAGGTCGCGGGCGACAACATCTGGTCGGTTGCGTTCGATCTGCCGCGTGGCGTGCGCATCGGGTACAAGTACACATGGGGCAACAAGGGTGACCTGTGGACGGGCACAGAGGAGTGGCCCGGCAACCAGCGCATCTTCGAGGTCCAAGACGTCAACGGCGATGGCTACGTCGCCCGCTTCGACAATTTCGGAGACGAGGCGACCAACAAGGACCTCTACAACCTGAATCCCAAGTCAGGCGGAACGCTTGAGTGGGACGAGGATCTCAACGGCGACGGCCAGCCCGAGGCCCGCGAGGTCCCTGCCGACGTGGACAACGACTGTGTGCCGGACGGCTTCGTTACCCCGGACTGGGTGGCGCCGCTGACGGTGAGCTGTGAGGAGTTCGTGGCCGAGTAGGCACGACGACGGAGGAGAAGTGCAAATGAACGAGACGAAGAAGATCCTTGGTTTCATCACCGCCGCCGGCCTGCTCATCGCGGGCTGCGGCACGCCCATCGAGCCCCCGCCCGAGGAGGAGGGCTTCCCCCAGCCCGAGAACACCGTGGCGCTCAGCTTCACGATCGACGCGAGTGGCCGGCCGGGCTTCTACGTGAACGAGGGGCTCGAGTGGAAGGGCAGCTTCACCTACGACAAGGCCACCCGCCTCTTGACGTACTCTGCAGACTGGGCTGGCGGCAATGGCCCCTACGCTCCGCTGTATGACGACGGTCCCTGGGACAAGGGCGGTCACGAGCCGAAGGGCGCGGTCGCTGGTGACAACAAGTTCGGCATCACGGCGTTCCTCCCGAAACAGACCGAAGCTCTCGAGATCAAGTACGGCGCGCAGATCCCGGCGGGCCCGAACTGCGGCAACTCGGGTGGCTGCTGGATCTGGAAGGGCTCGGATGGCTCCGTCACGATCCCTGCCGGCTCGACCACGCCGGTCACCGCCGCTGGTCTTATGCTCGACCCCGATGGGACTAATGACCTGCGTCTGACCCTTGACACCAACAACCTGGGCGGCACGTTCGAGCTGCCCGCGGGCACCAAGCCGCAGGTGAAGGGCACCTTCTCCGACTGGTCGCCCGAGGAGACCTACGACGACGGCACCCATGGCGATGCGACCGCGAGTGACGGCATCTACACCTACACCCTGAGCTTGAACGCAATTCGCCGCCTGAAGCTGGCCAGCGGCGCCAACGCCGAGTTCATCTGGGTGGTCGGCGGCGTTGACTACAAGGACGGTTCCGCGGGCGAGCTCAACGGAGTGAAGGCATTCGTGAAGGGCGCGACCGGTGACTTCGTCGAGAAGACCGTCGCCGTCCTCGACAGCAACCAGAACACCTACGTCGCCATCCCGTAGTCACGGGTAGCGCTTCAAGTTGAATCCGGGGCGAGGGGGTCCATGCGACTTCCTCGCCCCTCATTTTTCGGAGGCCATGTCACATGCGGCGGTCCACTCTCGGCTCCTGTCTGGCTGCGCTCCTCACGGCGGCGGCCCCGGCCCTTGCTGCACCGGCACCCGCGGTGGTGACCCTGGAGGACCCGCGTGACGACGACCGCGGCCCGGGCAGCTACCTCTACCCGACGGGGGCCGAGTACCGGCCGGGTGACTTCGACCTGCGGAGGTTCTCGGTGCGGGTCGAGGGGCAGGACGCCGTCTTCGAGGTCACCCTTGGCGCGAACGTGCGCCGGAACATCGTCGCGCAGCGCGGAGACCGCGGGGACCTCATCCTCGACAACGGCATCTACACGCAGAACGTGGACATCTACCTCGACACCACGCCGGGAGCGGGCTTCACCCGGGCGCTCCCTGGCAGGCGCGTCGCCTTTCAACCCGGGTCCGGGTGGGAGCGCGCAATCGCAATCGTTCCCCGTCCCGGAGCGGCGCGCAGCGAGCTCGCCACCGTGGACGCCGAGATGGCCAGGCACGTCATCACCCCGGGCCCGGTGAGAAGCTCCGGGCAGACTCTCACCGTGCGCGTCCCCCTCGCGCAGCTGGGGGGGCCTCCCCGGAAGGACTGGGGCTATTCGGTGATGGTGAGCGGCGCCGCGTGGGACGCCTCCTTCTCGGCCGTCGATTGGCTCCGGGGCATGCGCGAGTCGAACATGCTCACGCTCCCGGTCTACGGCGTGCCGGAGGAGCGTGCCTTCGGCGGTGGCAATCTCGGCAGCAACAACCCGCACGTCATCGACGTCATCCTTCCGCCGGGCGTCTCGCAGGCGGACGTTCTCGGCAGCTTCGGCCCAGACAAGGCCGCGATCGTGCCGATGGTGTACCCCGGCGGTGCAAGCGCGGATGCGCTCGCCGGCGCCTCGTCCGCCCCGGCCCCGAGCACTGGCCAGGCTGCGGGCACGCCTCCGCCGGCCCCCGCTCCCGCCCCGGCCCCGGCCCCGAGCAGCGGCCAGGCTGCGGGCACGCCGCCGTCGGCCCCCGCTCCCGCAGGCCCCGTGGCAGGCGGGCCCCTGGACCCGAGCCGCATCGCCGTGCCCAGCGCCCCCACCCCGGTGCCCTCGCCGCCGACTGCGCCAGGAGAGAGCCTGTCGCTCGAGATCGCCAGCATCACCGGAGACACCGCGGTCATCCCCACCCCGAAGGGAGGGCCGCGCCAGTGGCAGCTCGGCACCGTGGTGGACGGTGAGGGGCGCAAGCTCGGCCGGGTCGTGGTGACGGACGTCTCGAACGGCTTCGTCCTCGCGAACATCACCGACGGGAAGGGTGAGATCCGGCCGGGCCACCGGGTGCACTTCGCGCAGGCCGGGCAGCGCCCCTCGTCCCCGCCGACCCCTTGATTCCTCGAGGCTCACCATGAGCGCTTCGCACCGTTCCCGTCAGGTCCTGCCGCTCCTTCTGGGCGCGCTCACGCTCTCCTGCAGCCCAAAGAAGGAGGAGTTGCTCCTCCACGTCCCATCACCGGCGTGGGAGGACCAGGTCATCTACTTCGTGATGACGGACCGGTTCGCGAACGGTGACCCGTCGAACGACGACCAGGGGCGCGGCGAGTTCGACCCCTCCAGCCCCGCGCACTTCTCCGGCGGCGATCTGCAGGGAATCATCGACCGGCTGGACTACATCCAGGGCCTCGGCGCGACCGCGGTGTGGATCACCCCGCCCGTGGCGAACATGTGGTGGGACCCGCTCCAGCAGTACGGCGGCTACCACGGCTACTGGGCACGGGACCTGAAGCAGGTGGACGAGCACTTCGGCACGCTCGACACCTACAAGGCGCTGAGCGACGCGCTCCACCGGCGCGGGATGTACCTCATCCAGGACGTGGTCCCCAACCACATGGGGAACTTCTTCCAGTACTCGGCCTACGACCCGGCCAACGTCGGTGCGGGCATCGTCAGCAACACCGGCGCGGTGCCCACCGACAGGCCGACGCAGGCTCCGTTCGATCAGAACGACGCCACCGACCCGGCGCAGCGGGACGCGGCCATCTACCACTGGACGCCCGCCATCTCCGACTACTCGAGCGCGGAGCAGGAGGTGAGCTGGCAGCTGTCCGACCTGGACGACCTCAACACCGAGAACCCGGTGGTCCGCAGGGCGCTGCGCGACTCGTACGGCTACTGGATCCGCGAGGTGGGCGTGGACGCCTTCCGCGTCGACACCGCGAAGTTCGCGCCGCACGCGTTCTGGAACGACTTCTTCCACTCCACCGACGCCGAGGCGCCCGGGATGCACGCGGTCGCAGCGGCGACGGGGCGCGACCGGTTCTTCGCGTTCGGCGAGGTGTACGAGGTGTCCGAGCCCTTCACCGACACCGCAGAGAGGAAGGTCTCGAGCTTCCTCGGCACGGCCGAGGCGCCGGAGCTGCCGGCGGTGTTGAACTTCCCGCTCTACGGGGAGATCGACCGGGTGTTCGCTGCGAGCAGGCCCACCGCGCTGCTCACCTACCGGCTGCAGCGGTCGATGGACCGCGCGCGCTTCCCGAACCCGCACGTGATGCCGAGCTTCATCGACAACCACGACGTGCGGCGCTTCCTCTCGGTCTCCACCCGTGACGGGCTCGCGCAGGCGCTCGCGTTCCTCTTCACGGCGCCCGGCATCCCGGTCGTCTATTACGGGACCGAGCAGCTCCTCACCGAGAACCGCGCTGCGATGTTCCGGGGCGGCTTCGAGAACATCGGGATCGACCAGTACCTCGAGAGCACCTTCTACCAGAAGGTCCAGAAGCTGGCCGCGCTCCGCAAGGCCTCCCCGGCGCTCCGCCGCGGCGAGCTCGAGGTGCTCTACGACACCCACGCCGGCGCCGGGGCGTTCGCGTTCCGCCGGACCCTCGAGGGCCAGAGTGTGCTGGTGCTGATGAACACCGCGGGGGAGAAGGTGCTGGTGAACGACCTCGACACGAAGCTCCCCGCGGGCACCGTGCTGGAGGTCCTCCACTCGGAGAAGGAGCCCCCCACGCCGGTGGTGGGTGAGGGTGGCCGCCTGCGGATGGAGCTGCCCGCGCGTGCGGTGCTGATCGCCCGTCCGTCGGGGCCGACGCAGGCCCCGCCGGCGCCGACCGCGACCATCTCGGTGACCACCCCCATCGAAGGGCAGACCTTCCGCGACGACGTCACCCTCTCGGGCACGGTCACGCCGGCGAGCACCTCGCTCCGGATGGTGGTGGACGACTACGTCGACCGCGCCACCTCCATCCCCGTCGCTGCGGACGGGAGCTGGAGCGTGGTCCTCCCGGTGTCCGCGTTCCCGAAGGGCCTCAACGCGCACACGGTCAGCTTCTACGCGCGCTCCGCCCAGGCGGCCTCGCCCCGCTACCGCTTCACCTCGGACACCGTGTTCCAGGGAGACATCTACACGTTCGACGATCCGGTGGGCGACGACACCGGCCCCGTCGGGACCTACACGTACCCGAAGGACGCCACGTTCCGGGACCAGATGGACATCGACGGGGTCACGCTCGAGGTCGAAGCGACCACGATGAACCTCAAGATCCAGATGGCCGACTGGTCCAGGTCGTGGAACCCGAGCAACGGGTTCGACCACGTGGCCTTCAACATCTACCTCTCCGTCCCGGGAAGCGCGGGGACGAACGTGATGCCGAAGCTGAGCGCGACCACGCCGGATGGCTTCGCCTGGACGTACTCGCACTTCGCGTTCGGCTGGGAGTCGGTGAAGACGACGACCTCCACTGGCGCGACGGCGGAGACGTACGGCGCGACCGCAGCCTGGAACCCGACGATGACCGCGGACGAGGCGTCCAGGACGGTCACCTTCAGCTACGACCGCACGGCGCTCGGCCTGGCCTCCTGGTCGGGCGTGAAGGTGTACGTCGCGACGTGGGACTTCGACGGGATCGGCGCCGCGTTCCGCGAGCTCACCCCCGAGGGTGGGCAGTGGGCGATGGGCGGTGGCGCGACGACCGATCCGAAGATCATGGACGACCTCGCGCCGATCGCCATCCCGTAGACCGGGGCGCCCCAGCTACCCCTTCACGCTCCCCGCGGTCAGGCCCGACACGAGGTACTTCTGGAGGAAGAGGAAGAGCGCGACCACGGGAATGGAGACGATGATGGACCCCGCAGCGAAGTAGCCCCACTGCTGCGAGTACCCGCCGACGAAGAAGCGCAGCCCCACCGGCGCGGTGTACATCAGCTCCTGGTCCATGAAGGTGGCGGCGAGGATGAACTCGTTCCAGCCGGTCATGAACGAGAAGAGCGCCGTCACGGCCACCGCGGGCCTGGCGAGCGGCAGGATGATGCGCCAGAAGATCTGCCCGGAGGAGGCGCCGTCGAGCAGCGCGGCCTCCTCGAGGTCCTTCGGGATGGTGTCGAAGTAGCCCTTCAACATCCAGACGCAGAAGGGAATCGCGGTGGTCGCGTAGACGAGCACCAGGCCGATGTGCGAGCTGCCAAGCCCCAGCCACTGCACGAGGATGATGTAGAGCGGGATGAGCATCAGCGTGCCCGGGAACATCTGGGACACCAGGAACGCCATCATCCCCGTACGCCGGCCGGGGAAGTTGAAGCGCGAGAACGCGTAGCCCGCGGTGCAGGCGAGGAACACGCCCACCACGGTGGTCGCCAGCGACACGATGGCGCTGTTGAGGATCCACCTGCCGAACGGCTGCTCGGTCATCACCGAGGTGAAGTTCGAGACCGAGAAGGTCTGCGGCCACGGGGTGATGGCGCGCAGCCGGTCCCAGAACGTCGGGTCCTCCGGGAGGGTCGAGATGGCCAGGCTCTGGTTGCCCGAGAACGCGATCGTGACGACCCAGAGGATGGGGTAGATCGTGAGCACCACCGCGACCACGAGGAGCACGTGGAGCGGCCAGTGGGGGATGCGTTCGCCGGGAGCAGCGGACATCAGACGGCCTCCGTGGCCTTGGTGACGCGGTTCTGGAAGACGCCGTAGACGAGCAGGATGCCGAAGATGACCGTCGAGTACGCGGCCGCGTACCCGTAGCGGTACTTCTCGAACGCGAACTTGTACGACTGCGTGATGAGGATCTCGGTGGACCCGCCCGGCTCGCCGGCCGTCACCAGGTAGATGACGTTGAACTGGTTGAACGTCCACACCACCGAGAGGATGACGGCGGGGACGAGCGCCGGCTTGAGCGAGGGCAGGGTGATGGCGCGGAACTGCTGCCACCTGCTCGCGCCGTCCACCCGAGCCGCCTCGTAGAGCTCCACCGGGATGGACTGCAGCGCGCCGAGCGACACCACCATCATGAACGGGAAGGACAGCCAGCCGTTGGTGGTGAGCGCCGTGAGAAACGAGGTGAACGGCGTCTCGAACCAGGAGACCGGCTCGCCGCCGAAGAGGGCCAGCACGTGGTTCACGACCCCGAATTGCTGGTGGAACATCCCCCTCCAGATGAGCGAGGTGATGTAGTTCGGCATCGCCCAGGGGAGGATGAGCAGCACCCGGTACACCGGCCGCAGCGCCAGGCCCCTGGTGTTGAGCACCAGCGCGAGGAGCAGGCCGACGCTGACGCCGATGACGACGTTGGTGACCGTCCACACGACGGTGACCCCGAGCGTCCAGTAGAAGTTGGTGTAGTTCGCCACCCGCGCGCCGTCGGCGGAGGTCCTCGAGAGGTCGAAGTCGCTGAGGATGTCGACGTAGTTCTTGAGGCCCACCCACAGCTCGGTGAGCGGCCGGCTGGTGTTGAGCAGGTTCGAGTCGGTGAAGCTGAGCGTGATGCCGTAGAAGAACGGGAAGAACACCAGCACCAGCATCCCCACCAGCGCCGGCGCGACGTAGGCGTACGCCCGCCGGTGGGTGACGAGCGTGCGCCCGAGCGCCCCGACCGAGCCGAGCCCGATGGCCTGCAGCAGCAGCAGCGCGAGGAGCGCGACCGCCACGAGCGCCCGGACCACGTCCCCCGACGCCTGCGCGAGCCGGCCCGCGAGCACGCCCGCGTCCACCTGGCCGGCGGCGGTGAGCCACCCTCGCGGCTTGCGGAACGCGTCCGCGTCCCAGCTGGAGGCCACCACCGGCGGGTCTGCCGGCAGTCCGAGCCGGGAGATGAGCTCCCGCGCTGTCTCCGCCTGCGTGCGCACGGAGTCGGCGACCTCCTCCGACGCCGCCCGGCGGTCCTCGACCACCACCGAGACCGAGTGCCAGGCGTAGAAGCCGACCCCGAGCGCGAGCGCAAAGGTGGCGGCGAGCGCGAGCCCGACGCGGCGCTCACCCAGCACGAGCGCGAGCGCAAAGAAGGCGACGAGGGGGAGCAGCAGCGCCAGTCCGGCGCTCCCGGACGAGGGGCTGGGTGCAACCACGACCCTCGGGGTGCGCACCTCGACCATCCCGCGCACCTGGCCGTCGAGCTCCACCGGGGCCGCGAGCAGCAGGCTGCCGTCGGGCTGCGCGGCGATCTCCACCTCCTCCTTCCGGACGACCGACTCCTCCCGGTTGGTCTCCACCGCCGCGCGCAGCCGCTGCCCCTGGTCGTAGAGCGGCTTCTCGTCCCGCTGCAGGCGCCGGGGGGCCCCGAGGCCCGCGTCGGTGGCGGCCTCGAGAGAGAGGCCGTCGAAGGCGATGACCTTCGCCTGCGCCCCAGCGGGGGCCTGCTGCTGCCAGGCCGCCAGCGCCTGCCGCACCCCGTCCCCGCTCCCGCCCGCGCGGACGACGAGGTCCGCGAGCGCGAGGGTGGCGACGGTCGCCTTCCGCTCCTCGAGGGCGAGCGCCGCCCCGGCGCGGGCGCGGGAGAGCAGCATCCAGGAGAGGCCCGTGACGACGAGCGACGCCACGAGGACGCCCACCGCGAACCGCAGCCGGTGCGAGGGCGCCCCGGGAGGAGCGGGAGGAGGGGGAGGCAGCGCGCGCGGTGCCTCTGCACCGGGCGGCGTCTGCTGCGAGGAGGGCTGCTGGAGCGCGGGGGCAGTCATCTCCGGCCTACTTCTTCCGGAGGCTGGCGACGTCCTTCGCGAGCGCCTCCTGGGCCTTGTCGAGCGCGGCCTTCGGGCTGGTGGAGCCCTTGGTGATGGCGTTCATCGCGTTCGTCGCCGGCGACCACATCATCGACATCTCGGGCACGTTCGGCATCGGCACCGCGACCTCCACCTGCTGGCGGAAGACCTTCAGCACCGGGTCCGCGGCCACCTTCGGGTCCTCGTAGACCTTCTTGTTCGCCGGGCTCTGCCGGCCCTCGAGCGCGAGCACCTTCGCGGCGGGGACGTCGGTCAGGTACCTGGCGAACTCGAAGGCGGCGTCCTTGTTCTTCGACGGCGCGGCAACGTAGACGCCCTCGACGGTGATCCACGGGCGCATCGGCTTGCCGCCCGCCTCGTCGATGGTCGGAAGCGGGGCGAGGCCCCAGTCGATGTCCTTGGCAATCTCACCGAGGAACCAGGGGCCGGAGAAGACGATGGCGGCCTTGCCCGCGCTGAACAGCGAGGTGATGACCGCCACCGAGGGCTCCTTGGGGAGCACGTTGTCCTTGCGCGCCCACTTCATCAGCAGCTCGATGCTCTTCACGTTCTCCGGCGCGTTCAGCACCGGGGTCGAGCCGTTCTCGAACACCCGTCCGCCGAAGCCGTTGAGCAGCGCAGAGTGGTAGTAGAAGTCCCCGTAGTTGTAGGCGAACCCGAAGCGGCCGGTCGCGGGGTCGGTGAGCCCCTTCGCCACCTTCACCAGCTCGCCGGTGGTCTTCGGCGGCTTCGCGACGAGCTTCTTGTTGAAGATCATCGCGAGCACCTTGTAGTTCAGCGGCAGCCCGTAGGTGGTGCCCCGGTAGACCATCGCCTCCATGGTCGTGGGCAGGAAGCGGGACTTCGTCGCGTCGTCGAGGAAGAAGTCGATGGGCTCGACGGTGTTGCCCGCCTCGATCCAGCCGCCGAGGCGGTCCTGGGCGTAGATGAAGACGTCCGGGCCCTTCCCGCGCGGGACGGCGGCGGAGATCTTGTCCGCGAACGCGTCATAGGGGACGGCGAGCGACTCGACCTGGAGCCCCTTCGCGGCGTTCTGCTGGTTGAACGCGGCCACCACCTTCTCGAACGCGGCCTTCTCCTCGGCGCGGTAGGCGTGCCAGACGACGAGCTTCTTCGCCTCGGCCCCGAGCGCGGGCAGCGCGAACAGGGTGGTGAGGCACAACAGCTTGGCAATGGAGCGGAGCATGTCGGGTTCCTGGGCGGGTGGGCTAGAGACGCTGCTCGGTGGCGGCGTCGAACAGGTGGAGGGCGTCGAGCTCGACGCGGGCGGAGAGCGGGGCGCCGACCTCAGGCACCCGGTGGGACTCGAGCTTGAGGGCGAGCAGCGCGTCGGCGAGCCTCGCGTGCGCGATGACCTGGTCGCCGAGCGGCTCGATCATCTCCACGGTGACGGTGAGGGGCGCGCTCTCACCGCGCAGCGCCCGGCCCTCCTCGACGAGGTGCTCGGGGCGCAGGCCCACCACCAGCTGCTGGCCCTTCCTGCCCACGGTCAGCCCGGCGAGTGACGCCGGCACCGGCAGCGAGAAGCCCTTGCCCTCGAGCATCCGGCCGTCGGCGGAGACGGTGGCCTTCAGGAAGTTCATCGGCGGGGTGCCGATGAACTGGGCGACGAAGACGTTGACCGGCCGCTCGTAGACCTCGAGCGGGGCGCCGAGCTGCTGGATCTTACCGTCCTTCATCACCGCGATGCGGTGGCCCATCGTCATCGCCTCGACCTGGTCGTGGGTGACGTAGACGGTGGTCGTCTTCAGCCGGTGCTGGAGCTTCTTGATCTCCGCGCGCATCTGCACGCGCAGCTTCGCGTCGAGGTTGGAGAGCGGCTCGTCGAAGAGGAACACCGAGGGCTGGCGCACGATGGCGCGGCCGACTGCGACCCGCTGCCGCTGACCGCCCGACAGCTGCTTCGGCTTGCGCTCGAGCAGGGGGGTGATGCCGAGGATCTCCGCCGCCTCGTTCACCAGCCGGTCCATCTCCGCCTGCGGCGTCTTGCGGATCCTCAGGCCGAACTCGAGGTTCTCCCGGATGGTCATGTGTGGGTAGAGCGCGTAGTTCTGGAACACCATCGCCACGTCGCGGTCCTTCGGCGGCAGGGTGCTCACCACCCGCTCCCCGATGGAGATGTCCCCGGCCGAGAGCTCCTCGAGCCCGGCGATCATCCGCAGCGCGGTGGACTTCCCGCAGCCGGACGGGCCCACGAGGACCATGAACTCATGGTCCCGCACGTCCAGGTTCAGCCCTTCGATCACACTCACGTCGCCGTACCGCTTCGCGACGTTCTTGAAGTTCACTCCGGCCAAGGGGTCTCCGTGGAGACGGGGAGGCAGACCAGCGCGAACACGGCGAGCCACTGCAGCGCGTTAGACGGAGGGAGCCCCGACATCCGGGGACGACCTTAGCACTGGCCCCGCGTCCCGCGCGGTGTAGGAAACCGGATGGTGTCACGCCCCGGAGGGGGAGCTGCCCGCCGCTGGACGTCTATCGCCGAACAGGTCTCCAATGCGGCAGGACGCCCGCCGTCCCTCCAACCTCCACGGAGTGGCCCGACCATGATGCCATCAACCCCACTGCCCCGGGGCCCGTCGCTCTGGGTGCTTCTCGCCACCACTGTGGTCCTGGCCACCGGCTGCACAGACCCTGTCGGCTCCAACCCCGACGGGGGTCTGCCCGACGCGGGCCTGCCCACGGAGGCCCCGCCGCTGGCCGAGAACATGGCCCGCATCCACTTCTTCCGCATGGATGGCGACTACGCGGGCTGGGCGCTCCACCTCTGGGGGGATGACCTGAACCTGCCGAGTGCGGTCACCTGGACCAACCCCTGGCCGCAGACCGGCCTGTACCTCGATGGGTGTGGGCCCTGGGCGTACTTCGACATCCCCATCAAGCCGGGCGCCGCGGGCATCAACTTCATCCTCCACAAGGGGGACACCAAGAGCGTGCCGGAGGACATGACCTGGAGCTTCGCCGGCACGGGGAAGGAGCTCTTCCAGGTGCTGGGGGAGGCCACCCTGCACACGACCCGCCCGGAAGTCTCCTGCAAGGACATCGGCTCGCTGGCCACGGCCCGCGCGCACTGGGTGGACCGGGGCCGCATCGTCTGGCCGCTGCCCGGCGCGCTGGCGGGCCAGAGCTTCCGCCTCTACCACTCGGCCACCGGCGCGGTGTCCGTGGACGCGGAGGCGGAGACCATCAGCGGCGGCACCCGGGTGGACCTCACTCTCACCAGCACCCCGTGGGCAGCCTCGGCGAACGGGAGTCGCTTCCCTCACCTGAACGGTGCGCCGGTCCTCACCCTCCCGGAGGCCGCCCTCAGCAGCGCTCCGGCCTGGCTCCGCGGGCAGGTGGTGGTGGCCCGCTTCGATGCCCAGGGCGCGCTCGTCGACCACACCTCGCTGCAGGTTCCGGGCGTGCTGGATGACCTCTACGCCGCCGCGGCAAAGGACGCGCAGCTGGGCGTGAGCTGGGTGGATGGCAGCCCGGTGTTCCGCGTGTGGGCGCCCACGGCGCAGTCCGTCGCGCTGCTCTTGTACGCCAGCGCCACCGCCGCCGAGAGCACCCGCCACGAGATGGTGCGGGACGATGCCAGCGGCATCTGGAGCTACACCGGAGCGGCCACAGACGACCGGAAGTCCTACCAGTACGAGGTGAAGGTCTACGCGGGCTCCACACGCAGGGTGGAGACCAACCTGGTGACCGACCCCTACTCCCTCAGCCTCTCCAAGGACAGCGGGCGCAGCCTCGTCGTGAACCTGGACGACGCGGACCTCAAGCCCGCGGACTGGGACACGCTCGTGAAGCCGGAGCTGGAGCAGCCGGAGGACGTCTCCATCTACGAGCTGCACGTGCGGGACTTCAGCGTCTTCGACACCAGCGTGCCCCCCGCGCACCGAGGCAAGTTCAAGGCCTTCACCCACACGACCTCTGCCGGCATGACGCACCTGAAGGGCCTGGCGGACGCGGGGCTCTCGCACCTGCACCTGCTGCCCTCGTTCGACATCGCCACCATCCGCGAGGACTCGGCGGACCGGACCGAGCCCGACTACGACGCGATGATGACGGCGGTGGCCACGGCGCCGGCCTCCGAGGTTCCCCAGAACCTGGTGACCGCGACCAAGGACGCCGATGGCTTCAACTGGGGCTACGATCCGTTCCACTTCAACGCCCCGGAGGGCAGCTACTCCACCGCCCCGGATGATGGCGCGGTGCGCGTGCTCGAGTTCCGGGAGATGGTCCAGGCGCTCAACGGCATCGGCCTGCGGGTGGTGATGGACGTGGTCTACAACCACACCGCCGCCTCGGGGCAGAGCAGCAAGTCGGTGCTCGACCGCGTGGTGCCCGGCTACTACCACCGCCTCGACGAGCAGGGGAAGGTGGCGACCAGCACCTGCTGCGACAACACGGCCACCGAGCACGCCATGATGCGCAAGCTCATGGGCGACAGCCTCGTGCTGTGGGCCACCCAGTACAAGGTGGATGGCTTCCGCTTCGACCTGATGGGCCACCACATGAAGGCGGACATGCTGGAAGTGAAGCAGCGGCTCGCCGCCCTCACCCCGGCCAGCGGCGGCGTGGACGGCTCGAAGATCTACCTCTACGGCGAGGGCTGGAACTTCGGCGAGGTGGAGAACAACAAGCGCGGTTTCAACGCCACCCAGCTGAACATGAAGGGGACCGGCATCGGCACCTTCAATGACCGGCTGCGCGATGCGGTGCGCGGCGGGGGCCCCTTCGACAGCGGGGCGGCGCTGCAGACGAAGCAGGGCTTCATAAACGGGCTCTTCTACGACCCCAACGCGGGCGCGCCGACGGGGGATGCGGCCAAGGCGGAGCTGCTCAGGCTCAGCGACCTCATCCGCGTGGGGATGGCCGGCAACCTGGCCGAGTACGCCTTCGTGGACCGCCTCGGCAACACCAGGCGGGGCTTCATGCTGGACTACAACGGCGCGCCCGCGGGCTACACGGATGACCCGCAGGAGGCCATCACCTACGTCTCCAAGCACGACAACCAGACGCTCTTCGACATCAACGCCTACAAGATGCCGCTGGCCACGCCGATGTCCGACCGGGTCCGCGCCCAGAACCTGGGCATGAGCATCACCGTGCTGGGGCAGGGCATCCCCTTCCTGGACGCGGGCGTCGACACCTTGCGCTCCAAGTCGCTCGACCGGGACAGCTACAACTCGGGGGACTGGTTCAACCGGCTGGACTGGACGTACAGCGACAACAACTGGGCCGTGGGCCTCCCCGTCGCCGAGAAGAACCAGGAGAACTGGGGCGTGATGCGGCCGCTGCTCACCGGCATTCCCAAGCCCGCACCGGCGGACATCCAGCGCGCGCGCGACCACCTGCGCGAGGTGCTGGCGGTGCGCAAGAGCTCCCGCCTCTTCCGGCTCGCCACCAAGCTGCAGGTGCAGGAGCGGGTCCGCTTCCACAACACCGGCCCCTCGCAGGTTCCCGGCCTCATCGTGATGTCCATCGTGGATGGCACCGGTGCGGACGACCTGGAACTTGACCCTGCGCCTCAGACGGTGGTGGTCCTCGTCAACGCGACCAAGGCCCAGGTGACGTTCACCGACACCGCCTTCGCCACGGCGGCGCTCACCCTCCACCCGGCGCTGGTGACCAGCACGGACCCGGTGGTGACGACCTCCACCTTCGTCCCGGCGGGCGGCACCTTCGTCATCCCCGCCCGCACCACCGCAGTGTTCATCGGGCAGTCCGGGCTGACGCTCAACCGCTAGCAGAGTGTCGCGGTGTGACGCCTCGCACTCCTCGGGCAGGTGCTCCCTCTCCTGGGGGAGCACCTGCTCCAGAGGGCCTGCCGCGGTGGCCCCCGTGCAGGTGCAAGGGAGGGCGCTGTAGGGTACGACGCCTGCGCTCCCCATGCGGGGCACACCCCATGCTCCTGGAACCGTACCGTGAGTTCACGCGCCGCCTGCAGGCGCGCCTCGAGGGGGACCCACGCGTCCTCTCCCTGGTGGCGCTCGGCTCCATGGCGGAGGCCGGCCGGGTGCCGGACGCGTGGTCCGACCACGACTTCTTCGTCATCACCGTCCCGGGAGCGCAGGAGGGATTCCGGCAGGATCTCGCGTGGCTTCCCGACGTGGAGCACGTCGCGCTGCGCGTACGCGAGACGGCGCACGGGCTCAAGGTGCTCTATGACAGCGGGCACGTGCTGGAGTTCGCCGTCTTCGACGAGCAGGAGGTGTTCCTCGCGAAGGTGAACGACTACCGGGTGCTCTTCGACCGCTCGTGCGTCGCGGAGTCGCTGGCGCGCATCCAGCGGGAGTCGGCGCTCCAGCAGGTGGACCTCCCGCGCGAGCTGGAGCTGTTCCTCTTCCACCTGTTGCTCGGAGCGGCGCGCTGCGCACGGGGCGAGGTGCTCAGCGGGCACCGCTTCATCAAGACGTACGCGCTCGATGAGCTGATGACCCTGCTCACGCGGGCGCTCCCGGATGCCTCCGGGGTGCTGGACAACCTCGACCCCTACCGGCGCTTCGAGCGCGCCTCCCCGGAGCTGGGCGCGCGGCTTCGCGACGTCCTCTTGCAAGAGCCCGTGGCCGCAGCCAGGGAGATGCTCGCGCTCGCGGAGGGGCACTTGCGCAGCGCGATGCCCGCCTACCCGGAGCGCGCCGCCGAGGTCGTCCGGGAGTACCTGAAGGGGCTGGGCTCGAGGTGACGGCGGGTGAATTCTCCCCGAACCCCGCCCGGCCGGGGTTGAGCTCCGCCCTTCGCAGCGCTCCTCTCCATTCGCAGCGCACCGCTCGAATCCTTGCTCTGAAACTGTGCGGGGCGCCATCATCCGCCGCCCATTCGACTTCACCTCCGCACGCCGCGCCTGCCCATGCCCCAGTCCACCGC
>JAKEEX010000607.1 GCA_022616315.1 Myxococcaceae bacterium | reverse complement strand
GAGTGCCGAGCTGTGGCAGACTTGCGCACCGTGATGCGCATCGGCGTGGTGGGAACGAACTGGGGCCTGATGCACGTGGGGGCGTTCCGTGCCGCGGGCGCTGAAGTGGTGGCGCTCTGCGGGGAGGATGCGGAGAAGACGAAGCACCTCGCCGCACGCGAGGGCATCCCTCTCGGGACGGACGACGTCCGCACACTGTGCGCTGCAGTCGACGTGGTCGTCGTGGCGAGCCCCGCGCACCTGCATGGCGCGCACGTGGAGGTCGCTCTCGGTGCGGGCCGTCACGTGCTCTGCGAGAAGCCGCTCACACCCCGCGGGGAGACAGCGCAGCGGCTGGCTGCACATGCGAAGGCCTCCGGGAGGGTGTGCGCCGTCAACTTCCCCTACCGGCTACTCCCCCCGCTCGCGGCGCTGAAGGGATGGCTCGAAGCCCGCCAGGTACGCCACCTCGTGGCGACCGTCCGCAACCACCTCGCCTCCAGGGAGGTGCCCGCGGTGGACGGCGGATTGCTGGGGGCTTCGGGCGACCTCGGCGGGGTCTCGCACGTGGTGGACGCGGCGCTCTGGCTCTCCGGGGAGGTCCCCGCGTGGGTGGAGGCCGTGCTCTCCGGGCGCCCGGTGCACACCGCAGCGCTGCACGTAGGGCTGAGCGGAGGAGGGGTGGTGACGCTCACACACGTGGCCTGCCCCGAGCCGGGCGTCCATGGCGGCTGGTCCCTCGTGGGCGAGGACTGGGAGGCGGGCTTCGCCGCAGCCTACGTGCCTGCGCGCGGTGGCTGGTGCGTCTCTCCGGTGCGTGTCTTCGAGCACGGCGGCTGGCGCACGCTCGCCGAAGGCGTGGAGCCTCGCGAGGGCGTCCACGAGCCCTGGGCCGCGGCGCACATTGAGGCGGCTCGCCGCTTCCTCACTGCTGCCCGCGGCGGCACGCGCGGGCCGCTGGCCACCTTCGCGGAGGGGGCACGCGTGCAGCAGGTACTGTCCGCTGCGGTCGCCTCGGAGGAGGCGGGGCGGCGCGTCACGCTCGATGCCCCACCTCATCTCCCGAGCTCGACGGGGGGCCAGCGCGCGCTCGGGACGTAACGTGCGTCCAGCCGGCACCAGCTTCGCCTGTGTTCGACGTACGCTCGCCCCGGAGGAGCCGAACATGCGGATCCGCGCGCGAGTCCACAACAGCGAAGGCCGACACGACGTCACGTTGTGCACCAACGACACGGAGCACCGGCTCGCCGTCGCTCCGAAGGCCACCGGCTTCGGCTCGAGCACGAACGGCGGCGAGCTCCTGTTCCTCGCGCTCGCGACCTGCTACTGCAACGACGTCTACCGGGAAGCCGCCAAACGCGGCCTTCGCGTCGAGCGTGTCGAGGTCGAGGTGGAGGGGGACTTCGGCGCCGAGGGCGAGCCCGCGAAGAATGTGACGTACCGGGCCAAGGTCACGGCGCACGGGCGCGAATCGGAGATCCGCGAGCTCCTGGCCCACACGGATAGGGTCGCCGAGATTCAGAATACGCTCCGGGTCGGAACCCGCGTCACGCTCGCCGGCATCGAAGTCGTCGCACGCTGAGCCGAGGCTAGAGCTGCTCCACGAGCTGCGGGCAGAGCCGGCGTCGTCCGAAGGCATCGTGGCCGCCACATCCGGCGTCAGTGCAGTGGCTCGACCGTGGCCAGAGGGAGGGTGAAGCGGAACGTGCTTCCTTCGCCCACCTTACTCTCAACCCGGATGCTGCCCCCGTGTGCCTCCACCAGGCCCCTGGCGATGGCGAGCCCCAGTCCGGCGCCCGCGTGGGCGGTCTCCCGCGCCTGCCAGAAGCGGTCGAAGACGTGCTCGCGCTGCTCCTCCGGGATACCCGGCCCGGAGTCCGAGACCGAGAAGCAGACGTCCTCGGCCGTGCGTGCGGCTCCCAGGGTGATGCGCCCCCCGGGAGGCGTGAACTTGACGGCGTTCCCCAGCAGGTTGGAGAGGACCTGGAGGACTCTCCGGCGGTCGGCCAGGACCGGGGGAAGCCCCTCCTCCACCGCGGGCTCGAGGCGCAGCTGCTTCTCCTGCGCCGGCGTCTGGAAGCTCTCGAGCGCCTCGCCGACGAGCGAGGCCACGTCCTCGCTCCGCCTCTCGAGGGTGAGACTCCCTGCTTCGAGTCGGCTCACGTCCAGGAGGTCCTGGATGAGGTGGTCCATCCGCTCGGTGGTGCGCTGGATGAGCTCGAGATGCTTCGTCCCCCGCTCCTCCGCCTGTCCCTGCCGCAGGAGCAGGGAGGCACTGGTGGAGATGGTATTCAACGGGCTCCGGAGATCGTGTGCCACGACACCGAGGACGTCGTCACGGGTGCGGATGGCCTGCTGCGCCGCCTCGTAGAGACGGGCATGGTCGATGGCGAGCGCCGCCCGGCGCGCGAGTTCCTGCGCGAATGCACCATCGGTCGTGTCGAAGTGCCGTCCCGACTCCGACTGGAACAGGCTGATGGTTCCGAACGTACGGTCGCGGGCGCGCAGGGGGGCGATCAGGGCGCACTTCGGGCCCAGCCCGCGGAGCAGATGCAGCCGCTCCGGATTGCGAATCGCAGCCCTCAGCCAGACGTCGGTGACGTCGCACGTGAGCTCCAGCTCCCCCGTCCGGAGCACATTGCGGATGCCTACAGGCACACGCGGGTCCATGGGACGACCACGGTGGAGCAGGGTGCGCAGCTGCTGCTCCTTCGCCGCGTCCGCATGGGCCACTGCTACTTCCTCGATCAGCCCGTCCTCACGGAGCATGGAGACCATGCACCAGTCGGAGTAACGGGGCACCGCGAAGCGGACCAGGTTCTCGAGGGTCGGCTCGTACTCGAGCGAGGACCCGAGGAGGGTGGTCGCCTCGTCGAGGAGCTTCTGCATCCCCTCCATGCGCTTCTGAGCCGAGATGTCGATGGCGATGGTGGAGATGAAGTCGACCCCGCCCTCCGCCGTCTTGTGGCACTGGATGATCTGCGAGACGGGAATCTCTCGCCCCCCGGGGCCCAGGAGCGCCGAGTTACCGCGCCACACGCCTTCGCGCAGGGCGGTCGGGAGACCTTCGCGGATGAGGAGGGCTGCG
>JAKEEX010000606.1 GCA_022616315.1 Myxococcaceae bacterium | reverse complement strand
GCGGCAAAAAAGGCGGTTCGCATGTGGCTGGTCCCGTGGCAGGTGTCAGACCCACTGGGTCTGACACCGTTGCACAACTCCGTATTGTGGCCAAGGTGTCAGAGCCTCCGGATCTGACACCATCCCGTAACCGGCGGCGGAGGTACGGTGTCAGACCCGGAGGGTCTGACACCTGCGTCAGGGTGCAGCATTTCGGCCAGGATTTGAGCGGTGTCGGACAGGCGGGGGCCGGGGCGGTTGAAGTAGGCGTTGCCGTCGGCGAAGTAGGCGCGGCCGGTGCGAACGGCGTCCAGGCCGGCCCAGCCGGGCTTGGCCTGCAGCAGCGGCAACTCCTCGAGGCAGCGCTCGAGGCCATAGCCGCAGGGGCCGACGATGATCACTTGCGGATCGGCGGCCACCAGCTCGTCCCACTGCATCCAGTCGGAGTGCTCGCCGGCGCGCCCGAACAGGTTGTGCCCGCCCGCGCCCTCGATCAGCTCCGGCATCCAGTTGCCGCCGGCCATCAGCGGCTCCACCCATTCGATGAAGGCCACGCGCGGCCTGGCGCGGCCGGCGACTCGCGCGGCCACCGCGGCAAGCCGGCGTTGCATGTCGCTCACCAGCGCGTGCCCGGCGTCCTCCGCGCCGAGCGCGCGCGCCACGCGGCTGATATCGGCATACGCATCGGCCATGCTGTCGGGCCTGAGCGAGACGATGTCGACCGGCCGTCCGGTCCACGTGCAGGTGGCGGCCTCCACGTCGGCGAGGCTCACCGCGCACACCCGGGCCGCTACGATGAAGTGGTGTCGCTCTGCGCCGCCTTCCCCAGGGCCTATCCCGGCAAGGTGCGCTGCGAGCAGTTCGGCACCACGCCCGAAGGGCGCCCGATGCTTGCGCTCGTCGCCTCCGCGGACGGCACCGTCACCCCCGAGGCCGTGCGCCGCAAGGGCCGCCCCGTCATGCTCTTCCAGGGCGGCATCCACGCCGGCGAGATCGACGGCAAGGACGCGGGCTTCCGCCTCTTGCACGATGCGCTTGACGGCAAGGTGGCGAAGGGGGCTCTCTCGAAGGTGACAGCCGTGTTCGTCCCCGTCTTCAACGTGGACGGCCACGAGCGCTTCGGCCCCAACAACCGCCCCAACCAGGTGGGCCCCGCGTCCATGGGTTGGCGCACCAACGCACAGAACCTCAACCTCAACCGCGACTACGTGAAGGCGGAGGCGCCCGAGATGCAGGCCATGCTCCGCCTGCTCAACGCGTACGATCCCGTCGTGTACCTGGACCTGCACGTCACCGACGGCGCCAAGTTCCAGCCGGACGTGGCCGTCATGATCGAGCCGTTGAAGATGGGCCCTGCGTCGCTCCAGGCGCTCGGCAAGGCCTACCAGGGGGAGCTCTTCCGCGACCTCGAGGCGCGCGGACACGCGCCGCTCGAGTTCTACCCCTCGTTCCTCAAGGACGATGAACCGGCGAGCGGCTTCGCCTACGGCATCGCGCCGCCGCGCTTCAGCCAGGGTTACTGGTCGCTCCGCAACCGCATCGGCGTGCTCGTGGAGACGCACAGCTGGAAGCCGTACCGCGAGCGCGTGAAGAGCACCTACGACATCCTCGAGAGCACGCTCGTCCAGGCCGCGCGCGACGGCGCGACGTGGAGGACCGCGATGCGGCAGGCGGACGCGGATGAGCGCGCGGGCAAGGATGCGACCGCGGTGCTCGTGTGGCGCAACACGGCCACCGTCACGAAGCTGAAGTACCCGGGGTATACGTACCGGTTCGAGGAGTCACCGGCGCTCGGCCGCAAGGTCATCCGCTACGACGAAAGCACGCCGCAGGTCTGGGAGGTTCCGTACTACCCGGACGTGGAACCCGCCGTCTCCTCCACGCTCCCGAAGGGTGGCTGGGTGGTGCCCGCGGCGCATGCGCGGTGGGTGGCGGAGAAGCTCGCGCTGCATGGGTTCACCTCCGAGGTGCTGAAGCAGGGCGTGCCCGCTTCCCGCGTGGAGCGCTTCCGCGCGCGTGAGGTGAAGCCCGCGGCAGCGACGTTCGAGGGACGCCAGGCGCTCCAGTTCGCGGGGGAGTGGACGGAGGCCGTGGAGGATGTGGCTGCCAGGAGCCTCTACGTTCCTGCCGCGCAGCCCGGGCGCGTGCTGCTCGCGCAGCTGCTCGAGCCGGCCAGCCCGGATTCGTTCCTCGCCTGGGGGTTCTTCAACGCACACTTCGAGCAGAAGGAGTACCTGGAGGACTACGTGCTGGATGCGTTCGCGCAGGCGCTGCTCGCGAAGGACCCGGAGGTGAAGCGTGCGTTCGACGCGCGGATGAAGGACCCGGAGTTCGCGAAGAATCCGCGTGCGCGCTCGCAGTTCTTCATGCAGTACCATCCTGCTCGGGACTTGCGGCAGAACGTGTACCCGGTGGTGCGCGTCGCTTCGCGGCCGAAGGCGACTCCCGCGAGCTGAGTGGAGGGCGGGGGGACACGGCTTCGCCCGCTCCCCCTCACCCTTTCCCTCTCCCAGGGGGAGAGGGGAGGTTTGCTAAGGCACTTCGATGTGGCCTTCGAGGTACAGCACCGCCTGGCCCGCGATGCCCACGCGGGGCCCGCGGTCCGAGCAGTAGAGCTCGCCTCCGCGCGGAGACAGCTGGAGGGCGCGCAGTCGCGCCTTCCCGAGCTTCTGCGCCCAGTACGGCACCAGCGTGCAGTGCGCGCTGCCCGTCACCGGGTCCTCCGGAACGACCTCGTTGGGCGCGAAGAAGCGACTGACGAAGTCCGCCTCCCTGCCCCGCGCCGTGACGATGACGCCCAGCCGGTCCAGGCGCGCGAGCTTGGCAAAGTCCGGCTTCAGCTCCCGCACCTGCTCCTCGGACTCCAGCACGCACATATAATCCCGTGAGGCGAGCACCTCGCGGGGCTGCACGGAGAGGCCCTCGAGCAGCGCAGTCGGCACCTCGCACCGCTCCGGGGGCCGGCTGGGGAAGTCCAGCTCCAGGAACTCCCCCTCGCGGCTCACGCCGAGCGGCCCACTCACCGAGTCGAAGCGCACCTCGCGCGACGAAGGCTCGAGGTAGCGGAGGATGACCCACGCGGACGCCAGCGTCGCGTGGCCGCACAGGTCCATCTCGTGCACCGGCGTGAACCAGCGCACGTGGTAGCCCCCGCGCTCCTTCACGAAGAAGGCCGTCTCCGCGAGGTTGTTCTCCGCGGCGATGGCCTGCATCGTCGCGTCCGGCAGCCACTTCGCCAGGGGCACCACCGCGGCGGGGTTGCCCCCGAAGACGCGCGGTGTGAAGGCATCCACCACGTAGAGAGGGAGTCGCATAGGCGGGGGCGGAGTCTACATCCTCAGCGCCGGGTGCGGTGGAGGTCCGCGCCGAACGTCATCGCGTAAGAGGTGTGCAGCCCCCCGTCCACCACGAGCACGTGGCCGTTCACGTACGCCGAGTCCTCGGTGCACAGCCACTCGATGGGTGCGGCAATCTCGTCCGTGGACGCCACGCGGGCGGAGGGCACGGTCTCCTTCGCACGCTCCTCGAGCGCCCGGAACACCTCCCCCATGTAGAAGCGCGAGGAGTCCGTGTCGATGTAGCCCGGGTTCACCGCGTTGACGCGGATGCGCTCGCCCGCGAGCTCGTTGGCCAGGTACTTCACGAGGATCTCCATGGCCCCCTTCATGGCGCCGAGGAAGCCGTGGAAGGGCAACGGCATCATGGAGTCCATCCCGGACACCGCGACGATGCTTCCACCCCGGCCCGCCATCAGGGGTGCGGCCGCCTGCGTGCCGACGAGGAAGGTCTTCACCGTCACGTTGAACGTCTTGTCCATCTGGTGCGGCTTCATCTGGAGCAGGGGCAGGAAGGCGGTGGACGCGGCGTTGGCGACGAAGGCGTCCAGGTGGCCCCACTCGCGCTTCACCTCCTCGAAGACGGGCAGGAGGCTCTCCGGCTCCAGCTGGTCCGCCACGCGCGTCAAACAGCGCCGCCCGAGCTCGCGCACCTCGCGCTCGAGCTGCTCCGCCGCCTCCGGGTCTCGCCGGTAGGTCGAGACGATGTCGAAGCCCCGCCGCGCCAGGCGCAGGGACACGGCCCTGCCCACCCCGCGGCTTCCTCCCGTGATGAATGCCACCCGGCTCATGGCCCTACCGCTTATCAGGCACGGGCAGGGTGGCGCGAGCGGGCCGCACTCCCGACCTCGTCGCCGAGGCGTCGAAGGCACGGAAGAGGTCCAGCACGAGCATGTCCGCCAGCACGCGGTAGCCCTCGGCGGTGAGGTGCGTCCCGTCGGTCTGGCCCCAGCTCAGCTGCTGCCAGCGGCGCATGCCGTCATCCCCACCCATGGCCGCACGCGGCGACCAGAAGGCGCAGCCCGCCGTGCGCGCCACCTTCCGCAGCGTGGTGATGACCACTTGCTGGGAGGGCGCCGGCCTCCAGCCGTCCGCGCCGTCCCGCACGATGCGGTCCGTGGGCCCGAGCACGAGGCAGTCCGCGGAGGGCGCGGCCGCCCTGAGTGTACGCAGGAGACCGAGGTACTGTCGCTCGTACGTGCGCGGATCCACGCGCGACTGGACGCTCTCGTTGGTGCCCCAGAAGAGGACGTAGAGGTCCGGCGCGCGGGCGCGCAGCTGCCTGACGAAGGTCTCGCGCTCGAAGCCGTCCGCCACCCCGGCGGTGGAGCCGGAGAGACCGAGCGCGTCGTACACGACGCCCGGCTGCGCGAGCTCGTGTGACACGCCGAGCAGGGTGAAGGGCCCCTGGCCACGGTGGGTGATGGAGAGGGATTGCCGCACGCCGAAGGCGTCGAGCCTCGCAATCCGGACCGCCTCGCCGCGCGGCTTGCGGTCCGAGGGGGAAAGCACCGCGCGCACCGCGTTGCCCACCCGGACCTCCGC
>JAKEEX010000605.1 GCA_022616315.1 Myxococcaceae bacterium | reverse complement strand
GCGGCTGCGCGCGGTGGCCGGGCTGGTGGTCCCTGACATGGTGGACGGCTGCATCTTCGACCTGGTGCAGCCGGATGGCTCCCTGTCCCGGGTGGTCTCGGTGCACGCGGGAACCGCCGCGCTGAAGCAGATGGGAAGACTCCGTCGCAGGTCACCGCTGCAGTGGGACGGCCGGAGCCTCACGTTGCCAAAGCCTGCGGAGAAGACCGCGGGGCTCCTGGTCGTCCCGCTCTCGGCACGTGGGCGGACCATCGGTGCGATGTCCCTCTTCCTCCTCACTTCCGGGTCCCGCTGCTTCGACGCCGCCACGCGTGCGCTGGCGGAGGACCTCGCCCTCCGGGTGGCGAACGCGGTGGACAACCGGTTGCTCGTGGACGAGGCCCGCGCCGCAGTGCGCCTGCGTGACGACTTCCTCGTCGTCGCCGCGCACGAGCTGAAGACACCGCTGACGGCGCTGGACCTGCAGCTCGCGCACATGGGGCGCCTGCTCGGAAAGAAGGACCTCTCGCCCGCGCTGTTCAACGAGAAATTGGACAAGGTCCGCAGACACCTCGGCCGCCTGGCGAGCCTCGTGGAGGAGCTCCTGGACGTGTCCCGCATCGCCTCGGGACGGCTCGTGCTCCACCTCGAGCGCGTGGACCTCGGGAAGCTCGGAAAGGAGGTGGCGGGGCGGTTCAGCGAGCAGGCCTCGGCGCGCGGCTCGGAGCTCGCGCTGACGGCCGAAGGGAACCTGGAGGGGAACTGGGATGCGTTCCGGCTCGACCAGGTCCTCACCAACCTCGTGTCCAACGCCATCAAGTACGGGCTCGGGCGCCCCATCTCGGTGCTGCTCGAGGGCACCGACGGCACCGTCCGGGTCCTCGTGCGCGACCAGGGCATCGGCATCGCGCCCGAGGACGTGGGGCGCATCTTCAGCCGGTTCGAGCGAGCGGTCCCCTCCAAACACTACGGGGGGCTCGGGCTCGGCCTGTTCATCACCCAGCAGATCGTCGAGGTGCTCGGAGGGAGCATCGCGGTGGAGAGTGAAGTCGGGAACGGCTCGACGTTTATCGTCACTCTCCCTCGCGCGGGCCCTGCCGTGGCCGTCGGAAGAGGAGCGGGCCGGCCGGCTGCAGGCCCCTTGCCCGGGCTGAGTCCCACGGAGGCCCCTGTCTGACCATGCGCGCGTCGGCCGCCCTCATCGTGGTGCTCTGCGCGCTGTCGCTGGTGGCAGGAGGACAGGGACCTGCGCGGAACCAGGCGCAGGTCCCGGTGGACCGTCAGGCGCTCGTCATGCTGCGGGTGCTGGCCTACGACCGGAACCTCCCCAAACGTGCGTCCGGCGCTCTCACCATCGCCGTGGTCGCGGGGCAGACGCCGGAGAGCAAGAACGCGCAGGCCGCGATGGTGGCCGCGCTGGGAGAGATTGCCAAGGAGTCCAAGGTCCTCGGCCTGCCGGTGAAGGCCGTGGGGGTGGATGCCTCCGGTCCGGAACCGCTCGAGGCGCGGCTGAAGGCGGCGGGAGCCTCCGTGGTCTACATCTGTCAGGGGGTGAGCACGGACGAGGTGCGGGCCATCACCGAAGCGGCGCGCCGCGGCTCCGTGCTCACCTTCTCCGGCAACGAGGCGCACATCGACCTGGGGGTCGGGGTCGCGTTCGTCCGCCGCAGCGCGAGGGTGGTCATCGTCATCAACCGCCCCGTGGTCAGCCAGGCAGGAGCGGAGCTCGCTCCCGAGCTCCTCCAGGTGGCCGAGATTCGTGGGGGATGAGGCGCGTGATGCACGCGGGAACCACGGATCCTCCGACCGGAGGACACGTTGCTGCTTCCGCGGGAGCCCCCTAGCGTGCGCGCCGTGCCCCGGCGCCCGACACCACGCGAGCCATGGAGTGCGGCGGTGGCCGTGCTGCTGGGAGCTCTGCTCGCCACGGTCGCCAGAGCACAGCCCGCGCCCTCCCAGGAGCCCGAGCCACAACAACCTCCGCGCGAGATTGCGGAGCTGGAGCTCGAGTCGCTGCTGGAGCTCCCGGTGGTCTCCTCCACCAAGGAGGAGCAGCGGGGCGCTCAGACGCCGGCGGTGGTGTCCGTCATCTCCGGGGAGGAGGCGCGCAACCGGGGCTGCACCACGCTGGCCGAGGCCCTCCTCTACATCCCGGGGCTTTACGACGTCTACGACCTCGTCACCCACAACATGGGGATCCGGGGCATCAACGGTGGAATCCGCGCGAGCGGCAACATCCTCTTGCTGCTGATCGACGGATATCCCGTCGACTACCGGCCCACCACGGGGAACTCCTTCGGTGAGGAGCTCATCCCGCTCGAGCTGGTGGAGCGGGTGGAGGTCATCCGGGGGCCCGCCTCGGCGCTCTACGGACCCAACGCGTTTCTCGGCGTGGTCAACGTCATCACGCGCGGAGGGGAAGAGCTCGAGGGCCTGCGGCTCGTGGGCCATGGCGGAACGGTGCGCCTCCATCCCGCGGGAGGCGGGGGCCTGGTGGTCGGAGGAGCGGAGGGGTCGCTGGAGCTGGCGCTCGGGCTGAGCGCGTTCCGGCTCGACCGCTCGGGACTCGGCTTGCCTTCCAGCAGCCCGGTGCTCCAGGAGCCCCTCTCGCCGGTCCCGTCGAGGGCGCCCTCGCGGGATGACATCGCGCGACCGAAGAGCTTCTTCGGGAGGGCCACCGTGGGCACCACCGGCACCGGTCGGGTGCAGCTGCTCGCGTCGCTCCAGAACCTCGATTCTGCGAGCGAGTTCAATGAGCTCGCAGCGCTCACGCACGGCACGCGGGTGGCGGCCCTCAACCAGAACTACCGGCTGGCCTACCTGCTGGAGCCCTCGGAGAAGGTCGCACTGGAGCTGACGGGCTTCTTCCTCCACGGTGCTCCCACGGGTGCGGGGCAGCTCGACACCGGGCGCCCCGACTACGTCTTCATCCCCGAAGCGGGCGTGGTGGGCTTCGGGGGCTCCGCCGAGGGGCGGTGGGCGGTGCACCCCACCCTCGCCCTCACGGGCGGCGTCGACTTCGTCCACGAGAACCACCTCCTGC
>JAKEEX010000604.1 GCA_022616315.1 Myxococcaceae bacterium | reverse complement strand
GGCAGTGTCCCAATCCTGCCGCTCCACCGCCTCCTCCGTGCGTGTCTGGAGAGAGGACGCCGTGGACACGCCGCCCTGGGACGTGGAAGGGCTCGTGGCACACGCGGTGACGAGCAGGACGAGGACGACGACCACATTGCGTTGCATGGGGAGTCCGGGACGCCGAGGAGCGCTCATCCTATTCCCCGGACGCGCGCTGAGGGCAGTCCCTGTGCGTGGACGCGGACCTTGTGCTGTCGCTGAGGCGACCTGGAACGTGCGCCCGGGCTGAGGTACTTCTACGGCTCTCGGAGGAAGACCATGCGGCGCGAGCCGGAACGTGTGAGCGGGGGAGTCGAGTCGGTCGCGCGCGCTCTGGGCCTGAAGTCCGGCCACATCGAGACCAACGGGATACGCCTTCACTTCATGGAAGCGGGCACGGGACCGCTCATGCTCATGGTGCACGGCTTCCCGGAGTTCTGGTACTCCTGGCGCCATCAGCTTGGTGAGTTCGCGAAGGACCATCGCGTGGTCGCGATCGACCTGCGCGGCTACAACCTGAGCGACCGTCCCAAGCGCCGCGGCGCGTACGTCATGGACGAGCTCCTGAAGGACCTCGATGGCGTCATCACCGGCCTCGGACACGAGAAGTGCACGCTCGTGGCGCATGACTGGGGCGGCGCCATCGCGTGGACCTACGCCACGGAGCATCCCGGACGGGTCGAGAAGCTCGTCGTGATGAGCATGCCGCACCCGGCGCTCTTCAAGAGTCACGTCCTGAAGCCGCCGCAGCTCTTCAAGAGCTGGTACATCTTCTTCTTCCAGCTGCCCTGGCTTCCGGAGCGCTTCCTCGCGCGAGACGACTTCCGGGGAGTCTCGGGCATCTTCCGCGGCTCGCTCGTGGACAAGGATGCTTTGACCCGCGAGGAGCTCTCCGAGTTCCGCCGCGCCGCCGCGCAGCCGGGCGCGCTGACGGCCATGCTGAACTACTACCGCAACATGTTCCGCCCCTCGAGCGCCCTTCGAAGATGGCCGAAGCTCGAGATGCCGGTGCTCCTTGTCTGGGGTGAGAAGGATGCCGCGCTCGGCAAGGAGCTCACGTACGGGACGGACCGGTACGTGAGGGACCTGACCGTGCGCTATCTGCCCGACGCCTCCCACTGGGTGCAGCAGGAGCGGCCCGCGGAGGTGAATCGCATCATGCGGGAGTGGCTCTCACGGCGCAGGGGCACGGGTCTGGAGGACGGGAAGCACTGACACGGCTCCCGTCCACGGCCGTGCCGCGTGGCTCAGTGCTCGGCCAGGAAGGCGAACAGCCGGTGGCGGAACGGCTCCGGCGCCTCCAGGTGTGGCGAGTGCCCCACCCCTTCCAGCACCTGCTCGCTGTAGCGCCCGCCGTTGGCGCGGTACGCCTCGAGCACCGCGCGCATCTGTCCCACCATGGGCTGCGGCGGGTACACCTGTGCGCCCGGCCAGCCCGGTACCGCCCCCAGCTGCCCCAGGAAGCCGAAGTCGAAGACCGAGGTGTCGGAGACGATCTGGTCGTCCGCGCCACGAATCCACAGCACGTCCGGGCGTGGCGCGATGCGGGCGAAGGCGCCGACGTTGACGTAGCGGGGCGACAGGGCGTTGTTCATCCCGCGCGTGCCCGGCGCCACGGTGGGCCAGTTCGGTGAGGACGTGGGGTCGCCCGGGTAGTGGTCGGGACCGGTGCGCGTCTTCAGCAGCGCCTCCACCAGCACGTCCTCGCGTGCACGCTCCAGGCGGAAGGGGGGCTTGAAGTAGAACTTGTTCATCACCGTGCGGGGAGAGGTGTCGCTCTCCTCGCTGGTGTCGTGCGCGCCCAGGCGCCGGACGAAGTCGGGGTTGACGGTGCCGCTGCCCGAGCCGGCGAAGTCAGGCCAGCACGGCGTGCCCTCGAGGTCCTTCGTGCCCCCGTAGCCGAAGGGGGACATGGGGGCAATCAGGGTGAGGGAGGCCACGCGCTCGGCGTGGTCGATGGCGTATTGCATCGCCACCCCGCCACCCGCGGACCAGCCCACGAGGTGCACGCGCGCCTCACCCACGCCCAGCGCGGGATGCTCGAGCAGAGCGTGCAGGTCGTCGGAGAAGTCGCGCAGGCCGCGCGTGGCGTCGATGGGGAGGGGCTCCGTGTCCCCGAAGCCACGCATGTCTGGCGCCAGCCCGCGGTAGCGCGACGGGAGCGCGGCCAGCGTCTCCTCGAAGAAGCGGGCGGAGGAGACGTTGCCGTGGAGGAACACCACGGGCACGCGTCCCCCCGCGGGGCCGCTCAGCAGGTGGGTGCGCAGGCGCGCGGTGGAGAGGACGTCCGAGTTGACTCCGGGGAGCAGTGGTACGGACATGGGGCCTCCAGCTCGGGTGAGCAGCCTCCGCACTTGAACACGGATTCACCTTCCCCGCCCCGGGGCTCCAGCAGGGAGCGTCCGCGATCCCGCTCCGGCTCACGCGTCCCGGCGGAACACGAGCGACACGTTGGTGCCCCCGAAGCCGAAGGAGTTGCTCATCACCGCGTCAACGCGGCGCTCCCGGGCCCGCTGGGGGATGCAGTCCAGCCGGATACCCGGGTCCTGACGCTCGAGGTTGAGGGTGGGTGGCAGCACGCCCCGGACGAGCGCCAGGACGCTGATGGCCGCCTCCGCCGCGCCGGCCGCCCCGTTCATGTGCCCGGTCATCGACTTGGTGGAGGACACCGCCAGGCCTCCGAGGTGCTCGCCGAACACCGCCTCGATGGCCTCCGCCTCCAGCGCGTCCCCCACGTCGGTGGAGGTGCCGTGCGCATTCACATACCCGACCTCCGGGGGATGCATCCCCGCATCGCGGAGCGCCAGCCGCATGGAGCGCTGGGCGCCCTCGTGGCCTGGGGCCGGAGAGGTGACGTGGTAGGCGTCGCTGCTCGCGCCATAGCCGGCAAGCTCGGCCCAGATGCGCGCGCCCCGGGCCAGGGCGTGCTCCCGCTCCTCCAGCACCAGCATCCCCGCACCCTCCGCAATCACGAAGCCGTCCCGGTCCACGTCGAAGGGGCGGCTCGCCCGCTCCGGCGCGTCGTTGCGCGTGGACAGGGCCTTCATCGCGTTGAAGCCCGCCACGCCCAGCAGCGTGACGGGCGCCTCGGCCCCGCCCGCCACCGCGGCGTCGAAGTCCCCCCGCTCGATGCCCCGCATCGCCTCGCCGAGGGCGTGGGCGCTGGTGGAGCAGGCGGAGTTGGTGGCCCAGCTGGGGCCCTTGATGCCGTGGCGCATCGAGATGTAGCCCGGCGCGAGGTTCGCAATCATCTGCAGGATGAAGAAGGGGCTCACCCGGTCCGGGCCCCGCTCGAGCACCTTGCGGTGCGTCTCCTCCAGCGAGGCGAGGCCACCGATGCCGCTGCCGACGATGGCTGCCACCCGCTCGGCGTTCTCCGCGGTGATGCGCAGGCCCGAGTCCTCGAGCGCCATGTCCGCCGCCGCCACCGCCAGCTGCTCGAAGCGGTCCATCCGCCGCAGCTCGCGCCGCTCGATGAAGTCCTCCGGCCGGAAGTCCGGCACCTCGCCGGCGAAGCGC
>JAKEEX010000603.1 GCA_022616315.1 Myxococcaceae bacterium | reverse complement strand
CTTGCCCGGCGAGCTGGCTGGCATCGTGCCCCATCGTCCTCTGCGCTCTCCGCGGTCTCTGCGGTGAACAGTCATACTCAGGGCTCCGCCCGGGGCATGAAGACGCTGGCGCGAGCCTGGCCGCTGCGCTCCGCCGCCCTGCGCTCCTCTTCCTGCTCCTGGCAGGCGATGCACAGGGTGGCGAAGGGCAGGGCCTTGAGCCGGGGTTCCGCGATCTCGTCGGCGCAGTCCGCGCAGGTCCCGTAGGCCCCGTCTTCCAGCCGCTGGATGGCCTCGTCGATCCTGCCCAGGGTCTGCGACTTCATCTCCACCAGGGCCAGCTCGACGTCACGCACGAAATCATCCACGCTCTGCTCTTCGGCGTCCTTGACATCCGCCACCTGGCCGGGGAGGTTCTCGCGCAGCGAACGCAGCTTGTCATGGATGTCGCGCCGGCGGTCCTCGAGCATCGCCTTCAGAACCTCGTACCGCTCACGCTCCTTCGTCGCCTTGCTCACCATGGAATCCCTCCCTTTCTCGTTCCCACGAAGCCCGTCACACAAGCTTGAGGATGGTCACCGTGTGGCCGGCGCCGCGCCGCACGCGCAGGCGGGCCAGCCCGTCCGAGCGCGCCCGCGCGATGGCGGCCTGGAACTCGTCCACGTTCCGCACCTCCTGTCCGCTCACGCTCACGATGATGTCGCCGCGCTGCAGGCCCGCCTCCTCGGCGTCGGAACCCGACTCCACGTCCATCACCACCGCTCCCCGCGTGCTGCGGGGCGCGTTCAGCCGGTCGGCCAGCTCCGGGGTGAGGTCGCGCAGGGTCATGCCGAGCTCTGCCTGCCCCTGGCCTTCGCTGCGCGCGTCGTCGGCGCCCTCGTCCGGGAAGGTGCCGAGGGTGACGGAGACGTCCCGCTCCTGCCCGTTGCGCAGCACGCGCAAGCGGACGGTGCTGCCGGGGGCGCGGGAGGCAATGTCGCGGCTGAGGTCGCTGTTGTCCTGCACCGGCCGGCCGTCCAGGCTCACCACCACGTCCTCGGGCCGCACGCCCGCCTTCTCCGCCGGGCTGCCCTCCTGCCCGTCGGTGATCACGGCGCCCCGGGCCT
>JAKEEX010000602.1 GCA_022616315.1 Myxococcaceae bacterium | reverse complement strand
GCCATACCCCGGGCTCGGCCGAGGGAGACGACGAGGACGTGCCCCACCGCAAGCACCCCTACCCGGACCCCGGCAAGACCCCCGGCAGCGCGGAGGGGTAACGGCCAACGAGGAGACGTGCCCATGCCCATCCAGAGCGTCGACCCACGCACCGGTGAGGTTCGCGAGCGCTTCGACGAGCTGACGGAAGCGCAGCTCGAGCAGCGTCTGCAGCGCGCACACGACGCCTTCCTCCGCTACCGCCACACGTCCTTCGCCGAGCGCGCGGGGTGGATGCGCCGGGCCGCGGAGCTGCTCGAGGGGGAGAAGCAGGCGCTCGCGCGGATGATGACGGAGGAGATGGGCAAGACGCTCGCGAGCGCCGTGGCCGAGGCCGAGAAGTGTGCGTGGGTGTGCCGCTACTACGCGGAGAACGCCGAGCGCTTCCTGGCCGACGAGGAGGTGGCCACCAGCGCTCAGAAGAGCTTCGTGCGCTACCAGCCGCTCGGGCCCGTGCTGGCCATCATGCCGTGGAACTTCCCCTTCTGGCAGGTGTTCCGCTTCGCCGCCCCCGCACTGATGGCGGGCAACGTGGGCCTGCTCAAGCACGCCTCCAACGTGCCCCGCTGTGCGCTCGCCATCGAGGACGTGCTGCACCGCGCGGGCTTCCCGGAGGGCGTCTTCCAGACGCTGCTGGTGGGCAGCGGGAAGGTGGAGCGCATCATCGCGGACGGGCGCGTGAAGGCCGTCACCCTCACCGGGAGCGAGGGCGCGGGGCGCGCCGTGGGTGCGCAGGCGGGACACCACCTGAAGAAGACGGTGCTGGAGCTGGGCGGGAGCGACCCGTTCATCGTCATGCCGAGCGCGGACCTGGATGCGGCCGTGGAGACCGCGGTGAAGGCGCGCGTCATCAACAACGGCCAGTCCTGCATCGCTGCCAAGCGCTTCATCGTGGCCGACCGCGTGTTCGACACCTTCCGCGAGCGCTTCGTGCAGCGCATGGAGAAGCTCGTCGTGGGAGACCCCATGGAGCCGGGGACGGAGCTCGGACCGCTCGCCACGGGGGCCATCCGGGAGGAGCTTCACGGCCAGGTGGAGCGGACGGTGAAGGCCGGCGCGCGACTGCTCACCGGTGGCAAGCCGCTGCCGGGGCCGGGCTACTTCTATGCGCCCACGGTGCTCTCGGAGGTGCCTCCGGGCTCGGCGGGCTACACCGAGGAGGTGTTCGGTCCGGTGGCCCTGCTGTTCCGCGCGAAGGATGCGAAGGACGCGGTGCGCGTGGCCAATGACGTCGCGTTCGGCCTGGGCGCGAGCGCGTGGACGCGCGATGCGGACGAGCAGGGCTTCTTCGTGGACGCGCTCGAGTCCGGGCTCGTGTTCATCAACAGCATGGTGGCCTCGGACCCGCGGCTGCCGTTCGGTGGGGTGAAGGCCTCCGGGTACGGACGCGAGCTGTCGGTGCACGGCATCCGCGAGTTCACCCACGTCAAGTCGGTGTGGATGGCGGGGGTGACGCCTCAGCGGCCTGGGGACACGGAGTAGGACGCGCGAACCGCAGCCCCCTCACCCTTTCCCTCTCCCAGAGGGAGAGGTCAGCGGTGCGCCAGGAAGGGCG
>JAKEEX010000601.1 GCA_022616315.1 Myxococcaceae bacterium | reverse complement strand
CGCCTCCAGGAGACGGAGGGCGCTCGTGAGTCCCACCACGCCACACCCCAGCACGATGATGCGCATCGGGCGCGCATCGTACTGCACCCCACATTTGGCTGCATGAAGCGCGCCATCCGCCTGCATTCCAGGCGGACGGGCGAGGGCGCAAAACGTTGACGGCGGGGGCGGGGACCGGAAAGGTGGGCGCCTCCCGTATGAATCAAGACGCGTCACCCCCCTCTGCCCCCACCGCCGCAACCGCCTCCCCCGCCGGTCAGAAGGAAGGCTCCCCGGAGGAGGGCAGTCGCCGCGCGGGTCACGTCCGCCAGCCCCTCGCCACGCTCGCCCTCTCGGCCCTGGGCATCGTCTACGGGGACATCGGCACGAGCCCCCTCTACGCCCTCAAGGAGTGCTTCCACGGCCCGCACGCCGTGGCCGCCACGCCCGGAAACATCATGGGCGTGCTGAGCCTCGTCTTCTGGTCGCTCATCATCGTCATCTCGCTGAAGTACCTGGCGTGGGTGATGCGGGCGGACAACCGGGGCGAGGGCGGCATCCTGGCGCTCATGGCGCTGGTGCTGCGCAAGACGCCCGTCGGCGCCCGGCAGGGCCGCTTCGTCGTCATCGCGCTGGGGCTGTTCGGCGCCGCGCTCCTGTACGGGGACGGCATCATCACGCCGGCCATCTCCGTGCTGTCAGCGGTGGAGGGTCTCTCCATCGCCACGCACGTCTTCGATGACTACGTGCTGCTCATCTGCATCGTCATCCTGGTGGCGCTGTTCCTGATGCAACGACGGGGCACGGCGGGGGTGGGGGCGCTCTTCGGGCCGGTGACGCTGGTGTGGTTCATCGTCCTGGCGGTGCTGGGGGTGAGCTCCATCGTGCAGACCCCCGGGGTGCTGGCGAGCATCAACCCGGCGTTCGGCTACGCGTTCTTCCGCGACAATGGGTGGCACGGCTTCCTCATCCTCGGCGCGGTCTTCCTCTGCGTCACCGGCGGTGAGGCGCTCTACGCGGACATGGGGCACTTCGGGCCCAGGCCCATCCGCACGGCGTGGTTCTCCGTGGTGCTGCCGGCGCTGGTCCTCAACTACCTGGGACAGGGAGCGCTGCTCCTGCGCAACCCGGGCGCCACCGAGCACCCCTTCTACCGGGTGGCCCCCGACTGGGCGCTCTTTCCGCTGGTGGCCCTGGCCACCGCCGCCACCGTCATCGCGAGCCAGGCGGTCATCTCCGGGGCCTTCAGCGTCACGCGCCAGGCCATGCAGCTCGGCTACATCCCGCGCGTCAACATCATCCACACCTCGGCGCAGGAGATTGGCCAGGTTTACATCCCCGCAATCAACTGGCTCCTGCTGCTGGCGGTCATCGGCCTGGTGCTCGGCTTCCGCACCTCCTCCAACCTGGCGGCCGCGTACGGCATCGCCGTGACGTCCACCATGGTCGTCACGACGGTGCTCGCCTACATCGTGTCGCGCGAGCAGTGGGGCTGGCCCATGGTGCCCATGCTCCTCTTCACCGTCCCGCTGCTGGTGGTGGACAGCTCCTTCTTCCTCTCCAACGCGGTGAAGATTCTCGACGGCGGCTGGTTCCCGCTCGTGGTGGCGCTGGGTGTCTTCGTCCTCATGACGACGTGGAAGAGGGGACGGCAGATCCTCGCCGACCGCCTGCGCGAGGGCGTGTTCCCGCTGGACCTCTTCCTCGAGGGGCTGAAGACGAATCCGCCTCCGCGGACGTCGGGGACTGCCGTCTTCATGACGGGCAGCACCGAGGGCACCCCGGTGGCGCTCCTGCACAACCTCAAGCACAACAAGGTGCTGCACGAGCGGGTGGTGTTCCTCACGGTGATGCCCGAGGAGGTGTCGCACGTGGCGCCCTCCGAGCGCATCGAGGTGGAGGAGCTGGCGGAGGGCGTGTGGCGCGTGGTGGTGCGCCACGGCTTCATGGAGAGCATGGAGATGCCCACCATCATGGCGCTCGCGCGCGCGCAGGGGCTGGACCTGAAGCTGATGGAGACGAGCTTCTTCCTCGGCCGCGAGACGCTCATCCCCACCGGGCGTCCCGGGATGGCGCGCTGGCGCGAGGGCCTCTTCGCAATCATGTCGCGCAACGCCCGCCCGGCCACTGCATTCTTCCGCATCCCGCCCAACCGCGTGGTGGAGCTGGGCGCGCAGATCGAGCTGTAGAGAGTGAAGGAAGAGTCCGTGATGAGCACAGCAGCTCCGACAGAGTCCCTCTCCGCAGAAGACTTCCGCACCCTGGTCGCTCGCGTGCGCCGGGAGTACGAGGCCACCCAGGGCGCTCCGCCGGATGCGGGTGCCGAGCCGCTTCAGCCCGGAGACGTGCAGCCGCTGCCTGCGCCCGGCAGCACGCTCTGGGAGGAGTGCCGGAGGCTCGGGGAGGCAGCCTTCGCGTCGGGGCAGGTGGCCAGCGTCGTGGTCGCGGGCGGCGCGGGCACGCGCTTCGGCGGGGCGGTGAAGGGGCTCGTGCCGGTGCTGGATGGCGCCACGTTCATCGACCTCAAGCTCGCGGACGCGCGCGCGGTGAGCCGGCGCCACGGGCGGCCGGTGCCCGTGGTGCTGATGACCTCCGAGCTCACGCACGAGGACATCGTGCAGCACCTGGCGCGGGTGAAGCCCGAGGTGCCCGTGCTCCTCTTCCGCCAGCGGATGCTGCCCCGCCTCACGCCCGACTGGCAGGTGTACCGCGACGCCCAGGGCCAGCCCTCGCTGGCCCCCGCGGGCCACGGTGACTTCTTCCGCGCGCTCAAGGAGAGCAGCGTGGGCCGCCAGCTCTTCGGTCTGGGCGTGCGCCACCTGTGCTTCTCAAACGTGGACAACCTGGCGGCGCAGCTGGACCCGGTGGTGGTGGGCCTCCACCTGCACCTCGGGCAGCCCGTCACCGCGGAGGTGACGCCGCGCTTCAACTCCGAGTCGGGCAAGCTGGACGTGGGCGCCGCGCCCGTCCGGCACTCGGGGCACCTGATGCTGGTGGAGCAGGTGGTGCCGGAGCAGCACCGCACCATCTCCACCAACAACCTCCTCTTCGCGCTCGAGCCGCTCCTCACCCGCGAGCTTCCCCTGCCCTTCCGGGTGGCGAAGAAGGACGTGGACGGACAGAAGGTGCTCCAGCTGGAGCAGGTGACGGCGGAGGTGACGCACCTGCGGGACGCGCAGGGCAGGCCCGTGCTACCGGTGGCGTTCATCGAGGTGCCCAGGCAGGACGCGGACACCAGCCGCTTCGAGCCCGTGAAGGTGCCCGAGGACCTGCCGCGCGTGGCGGCACGGCTCGCGCCGAGGATGCGCGCGCTGCTCGCGGGTTGATGCGAGCTCGGAACAGCCGGGAGCGGGACCGGGACGGGTTCCTCCAGGCGCCTCGAGCCTGCAACTCATGGTCTCTCTCCCTGGGAGGGACGGGGTGAGGGGAAGCTGCCTTACGTGCCTCCTCCTGTCCCTGCCTGCGTCGGCTGCGCAACGTGAGGGACGAAGGAGGCAGACGCCATGGCAGAGGGACCCCGGCAGCAGGCGCACCGGCAGACGCGCAGCGAGGTGAGGACCCAGCAGACCTTCGCCCGCTTCCTCGACGGCCTCCGTATCCGCACCGAGCTCCCGGAGGACCGGAGGGAGCAGGTGGCGGTGGTGGTGCTCGGCGCCCTGCAGCAGCGGCTCCTGTCGGGTGAGGCGGACGACCTGCGCGCTCAGCTCCCGCGAAGCCTGCAGGAGCTCATGGCGGCGCACCCTGCGGCGGCGCGGGGCAGCGGCAGCGGCGTGCCAGCGAGCGGCGTGGAGTTCATCCAGGCGGTGGCACAGCCGCTGGGCGTGGATTTCGATGAGGCGGAGCGCTACATCCGCGCGGTCTTCGCCACCGTGCGCGAGCACATCAGCGAGGGCGAGGCGAGGGACGTGGAGAGCCAGCTGCCGCCGGACCTCTGGAGTCTCTGGGCGCTGACGCAATAGATGACACCCCCGCAGAATCCCGCGACCGACGAGCTCGGGCTCCTGGTGGCCGTGTTGCCGGAGCGGCTGCAGGG
>JAKEEX010000600.1 GCA_022616315.1 Myxococcaceae bacterium | reverse complement strand
GCGCTCGTGGACGCCGGCGGAGTCCCGGGCGGTGGGGACACCGGCAAGCGCGTCGTCCTCCCCTTCCTGCGCGAGGCGCGCATCTCACGCCTCGCGCTGGCCGTCCTCTCGCATCCCCACCCGGACCACGCGCTGGGCATGGTGTCCACCCTTCGCGCGGTGCCTGCGGAGCGTCTCTGGTTGGCTGCCAGGACCGTGGATGGAGCGCTGTCGGTGGCGGTGCGGGAGGCGGCCGCACGGGCCACGGTCGAAGAGGTCCAGGCGGGCCTCTCCGCGTTCCAGCTCGGTGAGGCCACAGTGGAGGTGCTGGGCCCTCCCCGGGACGCGAGTCGCGTGGACGGCGTGAACGACCGGAGCGTGGTGCTGCGGGTGAGGCATGGGGACGTCACCCTCCTCCTCACGGGAGACATCGAGGCGGCCGGCGAGTCCGCCCTGGACGTGGGACCCGTCACCGTCCTCAAGGCGCCGCACCACGGCTCGCGCACCTCCTCCGGGCCGGCGTTTCTGGAGCGCACGCACCCGCGCGTGGTGGTGGTCTCCGCAGGGCTCCACGACCGGTTCGGCCTGCCGCACCCGGAGGTCCTGGACAGGTACGTCTCCGTCGGCGCGCGCGTCTACCGCACCGACCTGCACGGAGCCATCCGCCTGGAGAGCGACGGTCACGCCGTGCGCCTGGATGCCTTCCTGCAGGACGCCGCGGCAGAGGGCGGTCTTGTCGCGGCGGCCGGGCGTCCTCAGCTTGGAGAGCGATGATCCCCGAAGAGGTGGACCTGGAAGAGCTTCTGACAGCGCTCCGGAAGGGGCTTCACCCCGGAGAGCCCGTGGGCTACCTGCGGGGCAAGTCGCTCATGCGGGACGTGCTCGTGGACTGCTGTGGCTACTCCGCACTGGAGGCGGAGGAGCTCGTGGACACGCTCGAGCTGCAAGGCTTCCTGCGCTTCCTCGGGGACCCTTCGGAGCGCTCGGTGGCGGATTCCCACTGGGCCATCGGACCGGAGGCGGCGGGCGGATAGCCGGGCCTCCTCGTGTCACTCGAAGCGGAGCCAGCCGAAGCGCGGGAGGGCGTGGAAGTCGCCCACGAAGAGGGGTGAGAAGGCCTGTCCCTCCACCCTCGCGCGGTCCACGTGCTCGAGGCGATACAGGTTGAAGCGCCAGCGGTCACCGGGCTGCGGCGGGAGGCGGGGGACCTCTGCCAGGCGTGCGAGGGGCACCGCGAGCTCCACCGTCCAGCCCTCATCGCGGTCGTCCGGTGCGTCGAGCGTCCCACGCACCTTCACGGCGGTGCGCATGCCCGAGTCCCAGCCCGTGTCCATCCCCTGGCGACGCGCGGGGAAGTACGCATCGAAGAGGACGTTGTGAGGGGAGACCTGCAGCTCGTTGTAGGTGCGCCCGTCGGCGTTGGCGTCGAGGAACAGCTCGACGACCTCCTCGTTGTAGATGGGGTCGTCGCGCTGCTTCAGCGTGCCCCACACGTCCGGGTCCTCCACGTCGAAGGCAACGTACAGGTGCTCGGCGTCGTAGAGCAGGCGCGCCGTCGTGCGCAGCGCGGGCTCGCGGCCATCGAAGCTTCCCTTGAGCTGCACGGGTGTGGCGGCGGCCCACTCCTCCGGCGCCAGCACGCCGTCGAGCATGGGCGCCTTGTGCGCGCGTGCCACGCGGTACTCGAGCAGCTCCGCGGCGGGGCCTCCCACGGAGGGTCCAAGCATGCGGTGCGCTCCATCGTGCGCGCTGGCCTCGTCCACGGGCAGGCGCCCCGCGTCGTTCCAGAAGCCCACCGCGACGCGCGCCGCTCCGCCGGGGGCCGCCGGCAAGGCGAAGCTGTGCGTGTCCTCGACCACCGCGCCCACGGGCCAGAGCTCGAGCGGAGCCGCTCCACTCTGGGGCTCGTGGTCCGCGTTGAAGAGCATCTGCCCACTCGCGGCATCCAGCACGTGGGCGAAGAAGTGGAAGCCGCGGGGCGGTGAGCGGTTTGCGCGGAAGTAGTGGCTCACCGTCACCTGCTGCCCGGGGCGGGCCACCGTCGGTGACACGCGCGCGCCCAGGTAGGTGATGGCGCCTCCCCCCCAGGTGGCTCCGCTGCGGAAGGTGAGCTCGCGGGGCGGCTCCTCCAGGGTGCGGACGCCGGCCGTGGGACGCGCGGGACGGGCCCTGCGGGACGATGGACCGGCCTGCTCGTCTCGGCAGCCCACGGCGAGGAGGATGAGCGCAAGGCACGGGAGCAGGGCCCGGGTGCGGACGCTTCCCCTCGCCCTGTCCCTCTCCCAGGGGGAGCGGGGAGGGGTGGATGCGGGTGGGAGCACTCGGGAGATGCGGGACCGGGGGGCCATGGGGTGGTGCATGTTAGGCCCGATCCGCACCGGGGCCGCCACGCCTTCTGTGGTGAGTCCCCGTCCGCGTGGCCGGCCTGGCGTCCGTGGCCTGGGATGGGTCTGCTCCCCCCGGGTACCCGGCGAGGAAGGGGTTGGGGGGCGGTCCGTCTCTTGCCTCGGCCGCGCCGCATGAAGCTCGTCATGACGCATCTGGGAGAGGCCAGTCCCTTCGAGCTGATGGATGGCAGCCACAGCGTCGGTGGGGCCCCGGAGGATGCGGTGTGCATCACGCCGCTGCCGCCGTCGCTGCTCACGCTCGTCGTCGAGGGAGAGGTCCTTCACGTCGAGGCCCGCGGGCCTGTGGACGTGGACGGTGTGACGCTCCTCCCCGGTCGGCGGCGCCTGCTCCTCCACGGCGAGACGCTCGCGCTGCCCTCGGGCGTCACGCTGGCCCGCGCCCGGGATGAGGCACAGGCGCCGTCCGGGACGGAGTCGGTCTTCCTCCGCTTGCTGGAGGCACCGGAGGCGACGCCGCCCCAGGGAGTTCCCACCTTCACGTGTCTCAGTGGGAGGGACGCGGGGCGCGTCTGGGCGCTGGCCGGAGCGTGCATCGTGCTCGGGCGCGCGCCCGACGTGGAGGTGCAGGTCCGTGACCGCGCCGTCTCGAGGCACCACGCCCGGCTCCTCCTCGAGGACGGCCAGCACGTGCTCGAGGACCTCGGCGGTCCCAACGGCGTCTATGTGCGAGGCGAGCGCGTGCGAAGGCGCGTCGCGCTGCGCGATGGGGACGTGCTGGAGCTCGGCCAGAGCCTCCTGCGCTTCGGTGCAGCAGGGGCCCCGAGAGAGCCCGCTTCAGGAAGCGAGCCCGGTGCGGCTGTCTTGCCTGCGGCAGCGCCCTGGAGCCCACGGCTGAAGTGGGTGCTCGGCGCCGCGCTCGTGCTCGCGTGTGCCGTCGCGACGCTCGTCGTGTTCGGTCCGTGAGCGGCGCCTCACGCGCGAAGAGGCGCGAGCCCCGCCTGCTCCACGAGGAGCTGCGCCAGCCGCCGGTGCTGCGGGAAGAGGCTGGTGAAGTGCACCAGGCGACCCGGAAGGCGGATGGCGTAGACGGTGATGAGGCTCGGGAGGACGTCCAGCTTGCGGATGTCCTGGAAGCCGAACTGCAGCGTGCGAACCATCCCGCGGTAGGTGAGCTGGCTCCCCTCCACGACGATGGCGGAGCGTCCGTAGTAGACGGTGGCAACCGCGAACAGGGCGACGAAGAAGACCACCGAGGCGAAGAGGTGGAGGGGGACGCCCCTGAAGGTGCAGAGGTAGACGAACACCCCCAGCCACAGCAGCCCGGAGACCGCGGTCAGCGTGGCCAGGATCCGACTGGGGCGGAAGACCTGCCGCCCGTTCTCATGCCCTCGAGCATCCATGCCTCGAAGGTAGGGAGTGACCCCACGTCCGGCCAGCGGAGCCCGGAGGTGGTGCGGCCCGAGGACGTGCGCCCTGCCCTCGCGCGGGCATCTCCCGGCCCCCCGGTCGCGTCCTGCTGTCAGGCCACCTTGCGGTCGATGATGGTGGTGACGCCCATCCCGTAGCCGATGCAGAGGGTGACCGCCCCGTAGCGGAGGTCACGCCGCTCGAGCTCGTTGAGGAGCGTGCCGAGCAGCACGGCGCCCGTCGCGCCCAGCGGGTGACCGAGGGCAATGGCGCCGCCATTCACGTTGACGCGCTCGGGAGGGATGCCGAGCTCCTGTGCGACGACGATGGGAATGGGCGCGAACGCCTCGTTGATCTCCCACAGGTCGATGTCCTTCACGTCGAGCCCCGCCCGCGCGAGGGCCTTGCGCGTGGACGGGATGGGGCCGGTCAGCATCAGCACCGGGTCCGAGCCCGCCACCGCGGTGGACACGACACGAGCGCGCGGGCGCAGGCCCAGGCTCCGGGCCTTCTCCGCACTCGCCACCAGCACGGCCGCCGCGCCGTCCACGATGCCCGAGGAGTTGCCCGCGTGGATGACGCCGCCCTCCTTGAACGCGGGCTTGAGCCCGGCGAGCGTCTCCACCGTCGTGCCCGGACGGCAGTGCTCGTCCGTGTCGAAGACGCGCGGCGCGCCCGCAGCATCCGTCACGCGGAGCGGCTCGATCTCCCGGCGGAAGTGGCCCGCTCGGATGGCGCTCGCCGCCTTCGCCTGCGAGCCGGCCGCGAACTCGTCGAGCTGGCCACGCGACAGCCGCCACTTCTCCGCGATCATCTCCGCGGACAGCCCCTGGGGCACCAGGCCCGGGAAGCGCGCGGCGAGCGATGGCGCGAGGGGACCGTCACCGGGTCCCTCCGCGTCCGCGCCCATGGGCACGCGCGTCATGGACTCCACCCCGCCGCCGATGGCGAGGTCCGCCTGGCCCGCCATCACCTGCATGGCCGCGAAGTTCACCGCCTGCAGGCCGGAGCCACAGAAGCGGTTGAGGGCAACACCCGCCACCTCGATGGGAAGACCCGCGGCGAGCACCGCGCCCCGCGCGACGTTCGTGCTCTGCTCGCCCACCTGCGTGACGCACCCCATCACCACGTCGTCCACCAGGTGCGGGTCCACGTCGTTGCGCCGAACGGCGGCGGTCAGGACGTGCGCCGCCAGGTCCACGGGGTGCACCCCCACCAGGCTGCCCTTCTTCTTGCCGCGTGCGGTGCGGACGGCGTCGATGATGACGGCGGTGGTCATGCGGAGACCTCGGCGTGAGGGGTGGTCCAGAAGGTTCAGCCCTGGAAGGGGTTCTGCAGCAGCACCGTCTTGCCACGGTCTGCGCCCACGGAGAGGCACACGACCGGCACGCCGGCCACCTCCTCCACGCGGTGCACGTAGCGGCGCGCGGCCTCGGGGAGCTGGTCCACCGTGCGCACCCCGTCGAGCGACTCCTCCCAGCCGGGGAGCGTCTCGTACACGGGCTTCACGCGCGCCAGGTCCTCGTAGTCTCCGGGGAGCTCGGTCAGGCGCGCACCGTCCAGCTCGTACGCGGTGCAGAGCTTCAGCTCCTCGAGGCCCGAGAGCACGTCGAGCTTCGTGAGCGCGATGCCCCAGAGCCCGTTGACGCGCGCGGCATAGCGGAGCACCACGCCGTCCAGCCAGCCACAGCGGCGAGGCCGACCCGTCGTGGCGCCGAACTCCTCGCCCACCCTCCTCAGCTGCTCGCCCAGAGCGTCCGTCAGCTCCGTGGGGAACGGTCCTCCTCCCACGCGCGTGGTGTAGGCCTTGCTGATGCCCATCACCTTGTCGATGGCCGTGGGCCCCAGCCCGCTGCCCACCGCGGCGTTGCCCGCCACGCAGTTGGAGCTGGTGACGAACGGGTAGGTGCCGTGGTCCACGTCCAGCAGCGTGCCCTGCGCGCCCTCGAAGAGGATGCGCGCGCCTCCCTTGATGCGCGCCGCGAGGTACTGCGAGGTGTCCGCCGCGTAGGGCCGCAGGCGCTCCCCGATCGCGAGGGCCTCCGCCACCAGTGCGTCCGCGTCGAGCTCGGGCGCAGGTGCACCGGCCTTGCGTGCCAGCAGCGCCAGCTCGTCGCGCGCCTGCTCCAGGCGCTCGCGCATCTTGCGGCCCAGCCTCTCGGCCTGGAGCAGGTCCCGCACGCGGATTCCCCGCCGCGCCACCTTGTCCTCGTACGCCGGCCCGATGCCACGACCCGTGGTGCCGATGGCCGCCTCGCCGCGGGCCTTCTCGCGCAGCAGGTCCAGCTGCTTGTGCCAGGGGAAGATGACGTGCGCGTCGTACGACACGCGCAGCTGGGCGTCGTCCTTCAGGAAGCCGCGCTGCTTCAGCCCGTCGATCTCCTTCACGAGCACGGCGGGGTCCACCACCACCCCGTTCCCGATGACACACGTCTTGCCCGCGTGGAGGATGCCGGAGGGGATGAGGTGGAGGACGGTCTTCTGCCCATCCACCACGAGCGTGTGGCCGGCGTTGTTGCCGCCCTGGAAGCGGACCACGACCTGCGCGTGCTCGGTGAGCAGGTCGACGACCTTGCCCTTCCCCTCGTCTCCCCACTGCGCTCCGACGACGACGACGTTCGGCATGGGGGGCGCCTTAGCACGCTCGGACATGGGGCGCAGCGCCGATGTGGTGGCCAGACAGCCTCTGTGCCCGGGAGCACGACGCGGCGCCGGCCGGGAGGACGAGCCCCGGGTTCTCTCCCCGGTGCCCCCTTCGCCGTTGCCCGGACGGGCAGGCATGAAACAGGCTCCGGCCCGATGGCCACACCGATCGCACTCCTCGTCTCGCTCGCCCTCGCGGCCACCCCGACTCCGGCTCCGCAGTCAGCGGGCCTGCCTCCTCCCACGCTGCCCGCGACGCCCGCGCCTCCCACCGCCGCGCCCACGCTCGCGTTCGACTGGCTTCGCGATGGGCTGCTGACGGCGGGGGCCGCCGCCGTGTGGATTGCTTCGGACACGGTGGGCAAGCACGCGCTCGCCCCCGCGGCCTGCCGTTGGTGCGAGCGGGACGTCTCCGGCGCGGACGTGCTCAATCCGCTCGACGCCTTCGGGCGGGGCCTCCGTGTGGAGGGCGCGGAGAAGAAGCTCGCCCTCGTGAGCGACGGCGTGGCGTTCGCCGCGATTCCCCTGTCGATGCTCGGGCTGCAGACGTCACTCGCCGCGCGGTCCGGCGCGCTCCCGCAGGCAGGCGAGGACGCGCTCGTGGTGGCCGAGGCGGTTGCGCTCTCCGCGCTGCTCACCCAGGGCGTGAAGTTTGCCGTGGGCCGCGCGCGCCCCTTCGTGCACGCGTCCACGCCGCTCGCCGCCACGGACGCCCCCGACGACCACTACCTCTCCTTCTTCAGCGGACACTCCAGCTTCGCGTTCTCGGCCGTGGTGGCTGCGGGGACCGTGGCGGAGCTGCGCGGGCGCGAGGGCCGCTGGGTGCTGTGGGCGGTGGGGCTCCCGCTCGCCGCCGCGGTGCCGGTGTTCCGGATGACCGCGGACAAGCACTACCTCTCGGACGTGCTCGTGGGCTCGGCCGTGGGTGCGGCCGTGGGGTGGGCGGTGCCGACGTTCCTCCATCCGCGACTGGGGGGGCTGGAGGGGTTGGCTTCGCTGCAGCTTTCCGCGGGGCCCCGGAGTGTCAGCGTGAGTGGCGCATTCTGACGGGTTGCGCGGCTTCGCCTGACTCCCCTCACCCCTGCCCTTTCCCGGGGGGAGAGGGATTTGGTTCTGCGGTGTCGGGGGCGAGGAGCTCGGGGACGCTGGAGGGGTCCCACCTCGCGCCCTCCTCCCACGCCACCGCGCCGCTGGTCCCCCAGCCCGCGCGCACCGCGCGGCGCTGCTCGTACTCGAGCCAGAACACGGAGCCCGCCGAGCGGGCCGCCTGGTCCAGACATGCCACGCGTGTCTCGCCGCCTCCGGGGAGGGGCAGCGTCGCGGCGAATGCGCGGTGGCTGTGGCCGCACAAGAGCCACGCTGGCCCCACCGCCTCCACCACGTTCCGGGTGATGGGGTTTCCCAGCCACGGAGACGGCATGCCCGCTGTGCCCGGGGCGACCTGCCCCACCAGCCCCCGCGGCCACTCGTGGACGAGCATCAGGTCCGCGCCCTTGACGGCCTTCACCCGCTCCACCTCGTCCCTGCGGAAGTAGCCGGCCTGCTTGCGCGTCTCCTGCGAGCGGGGGACGCCCAGAGGCCTGTCGATGAAGCGTGGGGCGAGGATCCCGGAGAGGTACGCCACCCTCAAGCCCGCGAGCTCCCGCACCCCTGCGCGGCCCAGGTAGAGGACGTCCGGTGCGAGCTCGCCGCCCTCGGCCATGGTGTGCAGGGACTCGAAGTCCTCGTTGTTGCCGCCGATGAAGGCGAGCGGCCTCGCCATCCTTCGCACGCCGTCCGCGTACTCCGCGAACTCCGCCGGCATGCCACGCTTCGCAGCCTTGCGGCGGTGGTCCTCTGTGTCACGGAACGCCTCCACGTCCCCCACCGCGAAGACCTGGACGACCCTCCGCCCCCTCGCCGCCTCCAGCTCCTCCAGCCAGCCCTGGAGCCGATGGAAGCGGCCATGGATGTCACCGATGCCGACCACGAGGCGGACGGCATCGCTTCGCGGAGTGCTCATGCAAGGGCGACAGTAGAGCCCTCAGCACCCCAGCGGATAGGTGATCTCGACGAGGGCGCCGCTCGGAGGCACGAAGCCCTGCGCGAAGTCCACGCTGTTCCTCGCCGCGTCGTAGGTCCACCCGGAGGTGTACGGCACGCCGTTGACCACCACCGAGATCTGCGCGGGGTCCACCGGCTGCTTCGTCAGCGCGAAGCTGCTCTTGAGGCCGAAGGTCTCGTCCGAGAGCTTCTTCAGCGAGTTGGACCAGTCCGGCGTGCAGATGTTCTCCACGGCGCCGCCGGTGGCCTGCGCGATGGCGAGGTAGCGGGTGCCCGAGGAGGACGCGGTGGGGCAGGTGGCGAGGTTGGTGGGCCCGACGATGGCCGAGAAGGTGAACATGTTCGGGTCGTTGTTCTTCAGCCCCTTGAAGAACGTCTCGTAGAACGGGACGGTCTGCGCGGAGAAGTCCTCCTCGTCCGTGACGACGATGATGGCCAGGCGCGCATCCGCGCGCAGGAAGCTGCCGTTGCCGTCGTTGGCCTGCGGGGTGCGCGGGTCATCCAGCGAGTTGATGAGGGGCGCGCTGAGGGCACGGTAGGCGGCCTCGAGCCCCTGCTCGTTCCAGTGGCACACACCCACCTTGGTGTTGTTCGCGAAGACCGCCGTCGGATTGGGCGTCTGGGGCGTGATGATGCGCGGAGCGCTGTTGTCCGCGGGGAACAGGCGTCCCGCCTCTCCGCCATCCACGCCGCCCGGGCAGATGGACCAGCCGCCCGGGGACGGCTCGATGCCGGAGGTGGTGACACCGACGTGGTAGTCCACGCCCTGCCCCTGCGCGGCCGTCAGGAACGCGGCGAAGTTCTGCCCGAGGCTCTGCTGCTCCTCCATCATCGAGCCCGAGTTGTCGACGACGAAGAGCACGTCCACCTTGCCCTGCGTCTCCTGCATGAAGCGGTCGGTCTGCGTGGGCTGATCCAGTCCGCTCCCCAGGAGGCCCACCGTCAGCGTGCCCTGCTCGGCGGACGTCACGCGGAGCGCGGCGGAGTCACCGCCCTCGTCGTCCGGCGTGTACGTCACCGTGAACGTCGCCTGCTGGCCCGCGCCGAGGGTGTACGGGAACGCCCCCGGGACGCCGGTCACGCCCAGGTCGTCCGAGGTGGCTGCCTCCAGACCCACCTCCGTGAGGGTGACGTCGCCGGCGCACCGGTTGATGGCCACCACCTGGCGCTGCCGCGGTCCGCACGAGAGCTTGAGGGTGCCGAAGTCCACGGTGCCGGGCTCCAGGGTGAAGCAGCCCTGCACGGCCTCACCGCTCACCGGGACGGTGATGAGGCTCAGCGTGGGGTGATTCACGACGGCCTCCACCAGGCCGGCGAAGCTGCCCACCGCGCTCGGCGCGAACTTCACCGCGAGCAGCCGGTTCGTCCCGGGTGCCACCACGCCGCCCTGGAAGGCGTCGGCCGAGAAGGCCGCGTCGGAGCCACTGCTCAGTCCCATGCGGGACACGAAGCAGTCGTCGGTGCCCACGTTGGTGATGGCGACTCCGAGCGACACGCTGCTGCCGACCTGCACCCGCCCGAAGGGCAGCTGCAGCGGGTCCACGCGGTACTGGCAGGGGGCGAAGACGCGGCTCGCACCCCGGAGCGCCACAGCCTCGGTGGCCAGGGTGCTGCCCTGCCGCACGCTGGCGACGAGCTCGCCCTCGCTCGTCCCGGCCCCGGCCCTCGGCGTGAAGGCCACGGTGACCGGCACCTTGTCTCCCCTGGGAACGACCAGCGACGTCGCTGCGGTGGCGAGGCTGAAGAAGCCACCCGCGGTCGTGTTCACCGTCAGCGAGTTGAGGGTGACGTCCTCCTGGCACTTGTTGAACGCGAACACGTCGCGCTTGAGGCTCATCCCCTCGGGCACCGTTCCGAAGTCCAGGAGGCGCGGCAGGAACGTGAGGCAGGTGGCGCCGCCCTCACCGGTGAGGCGCACGCTGATGGCGCGACGTGACTCGTTGGACGCCGTCACGTCCAGCTTCAGGATGCCCTGGTAGGTCCCATTTGCGGGCGGGAAGAAGGCCACGGTGACCTCCATGGACTCACCCGGCGCGAGATCCCTCTCCGGTGGAACCGGCTCCACCCGGCGGAAGATCCCTTCGCCCTGCGTGATGGTGGCAGCGTGGAACGTGGCATTGGTGTTCCCGTTGTTGCGGATGGTGATGCGCAGCTCCGCGTGCCCACCGAGCGACACCCGCCCGAAGTCCAGGCGCGTGGGGAAGATCTCGAGCATGGCCGCCACACCCTCGCCGATGAGCGACACCACCTCGGGCTCGCAGGTGGGGCAGCGCACGATGGTGGCGACGGACTGCGCGAGGCCGAGCCGCTCGGGCCGGAAGCTGATGGGAATCTGGTGCGTCTCCCCGGGCCCGACGGCGACGTCGCGGCCCGCTTCGGACGAGGAGAACGCGTCTGCGTCGTCACCGCTGAAGCCCATGTGGAACACGGCGTCCACGCCGATTGGGTTGTGCGCCTCGACCGTCAGCACCTTGTTGGTGTCCAGCTCGACGGGGCCGAAGTCGAGCAGCTTCGGGGCGACCTCCACGTAGCTGCGCACACCCCGGCCACTCATGGGAATGCGTCCCTCGCCCCCCTCGCCGCCGAGGTCCGTCTCCACGACGAGGTGGCCGCTCACGTCGCCCTCCACCGCGGGAGCGAAGCGCACCTCGAACTCGCGGGACTGGCCGGGGCTCAAGGTGAAGTCGCCTGTGCCCGCCACCTCGATGCTCGCGACCGTCGACGACACGCTGGACACGTGGAGGGGAGTCCGGCTGACGTTTGTCAGGGCCACTCGCTGGGTCCGGAACTGTCCGAGCCCCACGGGCCCGAAGGGGAGCTCGCGGGGGTTGGCTCCGAGACCGGGGGCGACGGGACCCAACTCGTCGGGCTTGCAGCCTGGTGCCACCAGCAGCGCACCGACCAGGAGCGCCAGCGCGCCCACCCACTGCCCGGACCTCATGATGCTGCCTCCTTCACGTCCCCGGGGAGCGCCTCATGAGGCACACCCGGCACGCCGGCTCATGCCGTGCACCCACGACCGACGCGTGCTTCGTCTCTCGCTGCAACGCAGGTGCCCGTCACATTGTGAGAGGGGGCGACCAGGCAAGTGCGCGCCCTTCCGTGAATTCACACGATGCCGTCGAGCGCTTGAAACGGACCGCGGCGGAAGGAGGCTGTAGGAACTTCCAGAACGTCCAGTGACAGGGTGGAGAAAGGTTTTCTCTCCCCGGCACGCGCGCCACCCGGTGGACCGTGCGCCATCGGATGCGCAAGCCCGACCCGGAGGGGTGCCCCGGCTCAGCCGGCTCGCGCGAGAGCGGTGCGCAGGGACGTGCCCCAGAGCACACCGACGATGCAGAGCGCGGAGCCTGCGAGCGCCACCGGATGCACGGACTCGGCGAGAAGCATGACACCGAGCCCCCAGGTGAGTGCGGGCGTGAGCTGCGTCGTGGCGCTGCCCAGCGCAGCGGTCGTGAAGCCGAACGCGTAGGTGAAGAGGACCTGGGCCACGGCACTCAAGAGGCCCACGCCGAGCGCGGGCAGCACCACCTCCGCCGTCACCGGCCTCCAGTCCGCCAGCGCGAAGGGCAGCGCCCACACGAGCCCGAAGAGACAGAACGAGAGGAAGACGCTCGCCGCGTCCGTGTCCCGCCTCAGCGCGCGCATCACCGTCTGTGCCCCGCCACCGAGGACGGCGGACACGATGCCGGCCCACGCGCCCACGCCCAGCACGAGCGGGCGCGCGGGATCCACCGTGGTCCACACCACCAGCGCGGCGCCGACGAGCGCGAGCCCCATGCCCAAGAGGGTGCTGCGCGCCACGGACTCGCGCAGGAAGTACGCCGCGAACACCGCGGAGAAGATGGGCGAGGTGTAGTTGAGGACGGTGGCGGGCCCCACCTGCAGCCGCTCGATGGCGACGAAGTAGAAGTAGACGGCGGCGCCCCCCAGGAGCCCGCGCATGGACCACAGGAGGGGCCGCTCGAAGCGTGGCCACTCGCGGCGCCAGGCGTAGTAGCCCCCCACCACCACGAGCCCCACGACGAAGCGGGAGAGCATCAGCTGCCCCGGGGAGAGCGCTCCGCCGACGGACTTGGCGAGCACCGCCATCGCGGCGAAGAAGACGCTGGAGGCGACGACGACGGGAACTCCCCGCCACCAGTCGCTGGAGGCGGGGGTCGGAATGGAGGCAGCGCGGTCCACGGAGGCGGCGCAACCTATCAGCCCGGCGCACGAGGACCAGCGTCGACTCGGTGTCGAGCCCGGACGCCGCCGCCCCCTCACCCCGTCCCTCTCCCAGGGGGAGAGGGGAAGTTGGGGGAGAGGGGTCGTTTGCCGAGGGCACGGGCGGGCGCCCCGGGTGAGAGAGGCGTGCATCTTCGGCCGTCACGGCGCACAAGGAGAGGGGAGACTGACCACCCTTTCAGTGGTAAGCCACCCGAAGCCATGTCCGAGCCCGACTTCATCTCCATCCGCGGCGCCAGGGAGCACAACCTCAAGGGCGTCTCCCTGGACATCCCCAAGAAGAAGCTCGTCGTCTTCACGGGCGTGTCGGGCTCCGGCAAGTCGAGCCTCGCGTTCGACACCCTCTTCGCCGAGGGGCAGCGCCGCTACGTGGAGAGCCTGTCCGCCTACGCGCGCCAGTTCCTCGGGCAAATGGAGAAGCCCCACTACGACACCCTGCGGGGGCTGTCCCCCACCATCGCCATCGAGCAGAAGGCGGCGAGCAACAACCCCCGCTCCACCGTGGGCACCGTCACCGAGATCCACGACTACCTGCGCGTCCTCTACGCGAGCGTGGGCGAGCAGCACTGCCCTCAGTGCGGGAAGAAGGTGGGCCGTCAGACGGCGCAGCAGATCGTCCAGGAGCTCCTGCGCCTGCCCCAGGGCAGCAAGGTGGTGCTGCTGGCCCCCGTGGCGCAGGCGCGCAAGGGCGAGCACCGCGAGCTGCTCCAGGACGCGCTCAAGCGCGGCTTCACCCGCGCGCGCATCGACGGGAAGGTGCGGAGCCTCGAGGAGAAGTTCGAGCTCGAGAAGAAGGTGAAGCACGACATCGCGCTCGTCATCGACCGGATCGTCATCAAGCCGGATGTGACCTCGCGGCTCACGGACTCGGTGGAGACGGCGCTGCGGGAGGGCAAGGGGATGCTCGTCGTCTCCGACGAGCAGGCGCGCCCGGAGAGCGACCGCGCCATGAGCGAGAAGAACGCGTGCCTCACCTGCGGCCTGTCCTTCGGTGAGCTCACGCCCGCCTCCTTCTCCTTCAACAACCCGCTCGGCATGTGCACGGAGTGCAGCGGGCTGGGCACGCGGCCGGAGATGGACCCGGACCTCATCGTGCCGGACCCCACGCGCTCCATCCGCGAGGGCGCCATCGAGCCCTGGCAGAGCAGCATGGCCCGCGGCGAGGGCTGGACCGCGGAGTTCGTGGACCAGCTGGCGAAGACCTTCGACATCGACCTGGATGTCCCCTACGGCAAGCTCCCGAAGAAGCAGCGGGAGCTCCTGATGAACGGCACCGGGGGCAAGACGTTCCGCGTGAAGTGGGACGGCGGCCACTACGACATGGAGTGGGAGGGGCTCGTGCACAAGCTGATGCGCGGCTTCAAGTCCACCCAGTCGGAGGCGATGCGCCGCTACTACATGAAGTTCTTCAGCGACAAGCCCTGCCCCGTCTGCAACGGCGAGCGCCTGAGGGCGGAGAATCGCGCGGTGAAGGTGGCCGGCGAGAACCTCCCGGAGCTTTCGCGCAGGACCATCACCGAGGCGCGCACCTTCATCGACACGCTCCCGCTCACCGAGAGCCAGCAGAAGGTGGTGGCGGACCTCGCGCGGGAGATCCGCAGCCGCCTCTCCTTCCTGGTGGACGTGGGGCTGGGCTACCTCACCCTGGAGCGCGGCGCCGCGTCCCTCTCGGGCGGAGAGAGCCAGCGCATCCGCCTGGCGAGCCAGATGGGGAGCGAGCTCACCGGCGTCATCTACATCCTCGACGAGCCG
>JAKEEX010000599.1 GCA_022616315.1 Myxococcaceae bacterium | reverse complement strand
GGACGCCATCGTGGTTCGCGTCGTACTCGGCGAGGAGCGCCTCCCGCTTCTCGGCGAGCTTCGCGCGGAAGGCCTGGCGCGCAGCCGTGCGCTCGGCCTCGTCCAGCGTGCCGTCACCGTTCGCGTCGAACCTCTCCAGCACCGCGGCGCGCAGGCGCTCGCAGCGGGCCTCGAGCGCGTCCACCATGGCCGCGCGCTCCTCCGGAGACAGCGTGTGGTCGCCGTTCTCGTCGAAGGCCCACCGCACGCGCCAGAAGTGCCACACGCGCGCACGCCACCCGAGTCGGAAGAAGCGCGCCCGGAGGGAGCGGTCACCCAGATCCTCCTTGAGGGCCCGGAGCTCCTCGCGGTCCAGCTTGCCGTCCTGGTTCGTGTCGTACTCGGCGAGCACCTGCGCGCGCCGCTCGCGGAAGTTGCACACGCCGGTGGCGGAGTCGGACACGTCGCCGGCGAGCGCGGCCTGCTCCTCGGCGAAGGACGCCATCTCGCTGCTGCTCGCGTCGACGACCGAGTCAGCGCCGATCTCTCCCGCCTCCTCCGAGGTGGTGAGCATCCCCGTGGCCTCGCCGACGGCGAGCTCCTCGTCGTTCATGGCTCCGTTGCAGGCAGTGGCGCCCAGTGCGAGGGTGCCGGCGAGCGCCACGGACATCAGGTGGCGGTGAAGGCTGGAGTGGGACATTGTGGGCTCCTCCGGGGGAGACGGTGCATCCGTCCCCGACCTGTGCCTCCTAACCCGGATAGGCCCGCCGAGTTGCGGGCCTGATTTTTCACCCCATTTTCCTCGCCGGACATGACGCACGAGACGCGCAGGGCCGAGCTGGCGGCAGCGAGACGGGAGCAGCACAAGCGGCGGCTATCCTGGATGCCCTGGCTCTACTTCTCCCTCAAGCCGCAGCACCGTGCGTGGGCGGAGGCCTGGCAGCGCGAGGTGCAGGCCTCCCTGGTGGAGCTGGAGACGGTGACCATCGAGGAGGGGTGCTTCGTCGCACCGGAGGCGCGGCTCTTCGCCGAGCCCGGCCGCCCCATCCACCTCGGCGCCGGCTCGAGCGTCGCCGCGGACGCCTTCATCCACGGTCCCGTCACGCTCGGGCGCGGCGTGAGCGTCAACGCGCGGGCGAGCATCGACGGGGGCGCGGGTGGGGTCCTCATCGGTGAAGGGACCCGCATTGCCACGGGCGCCGCGCTCTACGCCTTCGACCATGGGCTGGACCCGGGCCGCCCGGTGCGTGAGCAGCCCGTCACCTCGCGCGGCATCCGCCTCGGCGTGGACGTCTGGGTTGGGGCCAACGCCGGCATCACGGACGGCGTCACGGTGGCGGACCACGCCGTGG
>JAKEEX010000071.1 GCA_022616315.1 Myxococcaceae bacterium | reverse complement strand
GGGATGGGGTTCTCCGGGTTCTCGATGGCGATGGGCAGCCGCTCGAAGTCGTCGTTGGGCGGGTTGATGGGCTTGCCCCGCCGGTCATAGAGCAGCGCGAAGTCGTGGAAGGTGAGGTTGTACTCGCGGAAGCTGTCGATGGGGTCCACCGTGAGGATGTCCGCCATCTCCGGCGCGGGACCGCCGTCATCGCGCGTCCCGAGGATCTCGCCCGTCTCCGAGTCGCGCCAGACGCTACCCGCGGGCTCCACCGCCAGGCCTGCGTAGAGGCCGTGCTGCTGGTGGCCCGCGGGCGAGAAGTGGTCGTGGGTGAAGGTCGTGCCCACGGTCTTGTCCTCCCCCTCCCCGTTGACGATGGGGTCCGCCCACCAGCGCTGGATATGTGTCTGAGCGCCCAGCGGCGCGCTTGCGATCCGCGGGTGCTGCTGCGCCTTGAGCTTCACGCGCTCGCCGCCCTCCTGGGTGGTGCCGTCGGCCTTGAAGGCCCCTCCCGCCCGGTTGGCCGCCCGGATGCGCTCCTGGACCTCCTGGGTGCCGAAGGCGCCGTCCTCGTAGTTGAAGCCGTTCTCCGCCCCGTCCGAGCTGGTGACGTCGAACTTCACCAGGTGCACGTGCTGCCCCACGATGTCCGTGGGCTGGTCGATCTGGAAGTCATCCGCCAGCAGGAAGCCCGGGAGCATGTTGGTGAGGTGCACGACCGCGCACTCCCCGGAGTTGAAGCGCATCACCAGCGGCTGGGCTTGCGTGGTTCCACCGATGAAGCCCTCCACGTCCTGCTCGAGGGCCACGATGCGCCCCTGCGGGTCGTGCCAGCCGTCGTTGTTCACCACCATGTCCAGCTGGATGGCCGCGGTCAGGTACGTCCGCTCGGGCGTCCCCACGGGACACGGGTTGGCGAAGGGCGCACCCGGCTTGGCCCCCTGGCCGTTGACGAGGAACTCGGTGCGGTCTCCCTCGGGCGTGAAGGCCGGGTAGGCCGCCGCCGGGAAGCCGTAGCGCGAGGTCACGCTCCGACCGCCCTGAAGCTTCCCCGCGTGGAAGTCCATCGCGTTCTGCTCCAGCGGCGTCCCCTCATCGGGGATGAGCTTGATGTTGATCTCCTCCAGCAGCACGCCGAAGTTGGCGTCCCTGAAGTCGCCCACCTCCGCCTCCTTCACCCGGGTGATGAGGTGCCGGGGCAGGCCGCCATCGAACTCCAGGTCCCGCGGCGGCTGGGATGCCCGGTGGCCGGCATTGGCCGCGATGTAGAACGGGAAGCCCGGCAGCGCAGGCCGCGTGACGGTGGTGCCATCCGCCAGCTTCACCTGCGTGGGCTCGTAGGTGGGCATGGGCGGCATCGGGCGGCCGGGCAGCGGCACCACGGCCGGCGTCGGTGTGCCGTCCTTGATCTCCCCGTCGGGGAGGTTGCGCTTCTCGGAGCCGTCCTCGAAGACGTCGTGGTTACGCCAGTGTGCCCACATGCCCGCGGCGAAGTGCGGGTAGAGGTGGCAGTGGAAGATGGCGTCGCCCACGGTGAAGTTGCGGTTGCCACCGCCGCCGAAGTTGATGACGTAGGTGAAGGCCGAGCCCGGGCTGATGGTCTCCGAGTCGAAGTAGCTCGAGTCATCGTCCGCCGGCGAGTGCAGCCACTGGTGGGCGTGCAGGTGGAAGACGTGGGTCTCGCGAGGGCCCGCGTGCAGGCTCCGGATCCACACCGGGTCGCCCAGGTAGGAGTGGTACACGTTGGACGGGTCGTCGGGGAAGAGCGCCTTCTTCGCCTTCCCGCGCTCGTCCTTCTCGACGATGAGGGCCGGGTCCCCGCTGGGCCAGGAGCTGAGGAAGAACTCCTCGAACTTGCACTCCACGCAGTCCTTGTTGGGCCCGACACGCTTCCGGTTGGCAATCACCCGCGGTCCGAAGGCATCCGAGCCGTAGTTGATGGCGAACCCGTCCCCGATGGGCTCCAGCGTCGGGTCATCGTCGAGTTCCGGGAAGGCCTGCACCACCTGGATCTCGTCGTGGAAGATGGAGGTGATCTCTCGGAACACCCCCTCGCTCACGGCGGTGGGCGCCTGCAGGGTCGTGCGCTTGAAGTCCGCGATGATGGCGGTCAGGTCGCCGTAGATGATCTCGTTGTCGTCATCGAGCATGTTCAGGATGGGCTTGCCGTTGTGCTCGGCCTCGAAGTCGATCTTCGGCGTGCCGTCCGGATTGTGGCCCCTGGTGGCCCGCTTCAGGTCCCTCTCGGTGACCTGCGAGCGGTACCACTCCGAGCCCTCAGGCTCGACGTTCACCGCGCCGAAGAAGCCCGCGGCGAGCGCCGCGTTGTCACCCTGGTCGCCCGCGAGGTGCGCCCCGCTGAGGAACAGGAACGTGCCCTCGCGGTCCGCGAGGAAGCGGTACCTGCGCGACTCGCCGGGGTCCACCAGCGAGCTGTCGTTCCTGCCCACCTTGGAGCCATCCGAGTCGATGTCCAGCTCCTGCAGGCCCTGGACGTGGAAGCCCACCCGGCGCGTCGCGGGCGCGTCGTTGCGGCCGTCCATCGGGTCCTCCAGGCCGTCCCCGTCCATGTCGATGGAGCCAGGGCCGTCGCCCATGGCGTTTCCAGGGGGACGGGCCGAGTTGAGGCCGGTCTGCGGGCCGGGGCGTGCGCCCCTCGGGACCCGGCCGTTGCCCGTGTCCGGGACCAAGCCACGGCCCGGGACGTCGAGCGTCTCGCGCATCGGCACGTGCCAGGGCACGCCGTCCTCGCCCAGCACCTCCCCCACCCGGTTCTCCATCCCCTCCGCGAGCTCTGCGACCTCGGGAGCCTCCGGCTCCCGGCGGACCTTGGGGTCGAGCAGGTTGGTGAGCTTCACCTCCAGGCAGTCGCCCTTGTTCACCCGGAGCACCAGCGGGCGCGGCCGCTCGTCCTCCTCGAGCCGCACGTTCCCGGGGCGCAGCTCGTTGCCCCCGTCCATGGACTCCACGTCCCGGCGGAGCGCGAAGATCATGCCCACGGGATTGAACGCGCCAAACCGGTTGTAGACGAAGGGCTGATCCAGGGCGACGACGTCCGCCTTTATCCAGCGGTTGCAGTTGCGGACGCCACTGCTCGCTCCACCCGAGAAGAGGTCTGTGAGCGAGCCGTTCCCCGCGTGCTGCGCTGTGATTGGTTCCTCGCCTCCCTTTCCTCCTGCCCCCTCCTCGCCGTCTCCCCCCGGCTGCGACGCTGCGCCGGGACGCGACCGCAGCGACCCTCCACCCGACCCGTCACATCCCGGCCCTGAGGCAGCAAACAGGGCCAACATCGCCAGACCGGCCGTGCGCTTCTTCCAGGTCATGCCCCCGCCTCCGTATGGCACTCCGGACAAAGCTCACCGCCCCCGGAGTGCCGAGCTGAAGACGGGCCAGTGAGGCGGCGCATCCCGCGCCGCGTCGGCCGGGACTGCACCGCTTGTTCCACCGGAGTGAGCGGGGTTCTCCAGACGGGCCCTCGCGCGGAACGTGAGCGACCTCACGCGGGGAGCGTCTTGCCGGGCAGGAGCGAAGTGCGGCTCCACGCGGAGGCGCGCGGCGCCCACGGGATGGCACGCTCGACGGAGCGCCAGGGGAAACGCCCGCCAGGCACCAGTCCATGCAGGGCCCTGCGGCCTGCGCCGGGGGACATCGTGCGGAGCCGGAGGGACCTCGGGGCGCAGGTGAGGGGCGCTTCTGCCCCAACCCGCCACTTCCGGGAGCTGCCCACTGCGGATGAGGAACTGCCCAGAAAGGGGGACTCCAGGACCCAGGCAGGCCGGGCGAGCGACCTGCGCCCTCCTCCGGGGATGCCTCCGGCTCCGATCCGCCCGGGCATGGCAGCAACCGCCCTCCGAGCTCCGGGACCTCCGTGCGCGCCGTGCGGGCACCGAGCGCGACGACTGCCCACCCTGGGAAGCGGGGTGCTCCAGCGGCCGGCAACGAGCAGCGCAAGGGTTCCCCGCGTGCCCCGGCGCGGGCAGGATGCGCGGCGAGGAGGCGACATGACGTCCACGGCGATGGTGCAGGCCGCGCGGTACGCGCTCGTCACGGGTGCATCGAGCGGCATCGGGCGCGAGTTGGCGTCCATCCTGGCGCGCGAGGGCTATGCGCTGGTGCTGGTGGCGCGCCGGACCGAGCCGATGGGGGCGCTCGCGCGCCAGCTGGCGCAGGCCCACGGCACTCCCACCGTGGTGGTGGGCGCGGACCTCGGCACGCGCGAGGGTGTGGACGCCGTGGTCCAGGAGGTGGAGGCACGGCGGCTTCCGGTGGAGGTGCTGGTGAACAACGCGGGCTACGGCCTCGCGGGGCGCTTCGACGAGCTGCCAGCGGACGCGCAGCAGGGGATGGTGGACGTCAACGTCACCGCGCTCACAGCCCTCACCCGCGCGTTCCTGCCCGGGATGCGCGCGCGGGGACGGGGCCGCGTGCTCAACGTGGCCTCCACCGCGGGCTTCCAGCCGGGCCCGCTGATGGCGGTGTACTACGCCACCAAGGCCTACGTGGTGTCCTTCTCCGAGGCGCTCCACGAGGAGCTGAGGGGCACGGGGGTGACGGTGACGGCGCTCTGCCCGGGCTTCACCGCCACGGATTTCGCCACCCGCGCCTCCGCGCACGCGCGGCCGCGCCTCTTCTCCGGTCCGCTCGGGGTGTCGGACGCGCGGGCGGTGGCCGAGCTGGGCGTGCGCGGGATGAAGCACGGGCGCCGCCTGGTGGTGCCCGGGCTCGCCAACCGGCTGGGCGCACGCATGGCGCCCTTCGCCCCGCGAGGGCTGCTGCTGCGCCTCACCCGGCACCTCAATGCGCAGGAGGAGTGAGCGGGCCTCGAAGGAGTCCAGCGCCACACCTCCATGCGCTTGTCAGGGACGTGAGGCAGCGCAGCAGGCGCGGCAGAGGGTGCGGTTGCGCGCGTGGGCGAGCGTGAAGAGCCCTCCGCCGGTGAGCGTGGCGCCCGTCTCCAGCGCCGAGCGCTCCTCCCCGGCGAGCACGCCCACGACGAGCGCCACCGCTCCGAGCGCGCCGAGCAGGAGCACCCCCTTCGCGCGGTGACGGCCATAGCCGGGCAGGAGCGCAACCGCAGAGCACAGGAGCGCGGCGGCAAGCAGCAGGCCGTGCAGCATCTCCCCCTCCAGCAGCTCTGCGGCTGCGGCAGGAAGCAGCCCGAGCAGGAGAGGCGTGGCGACACAGTGAACGAGACACAGCAACGACACGAGCTGACCGAGGACGTCGAAGGAGAAGGTGCGAGAGGAGCCCGACACGGGAGTCACCGGGTGGAAGGGGGCAGGAATGAGGGGGGCCTGCGAGAGGTGCAGTCACTGCGCACCGCCCGCAAGCCCCCGGGGCGTGTCACTCGGCGTGGTCGTGCGCGTGCGCCGCGTGCTCGATGACCACGGAGACCGTGGCGGCGGTCGTGGGCCCGAACGTGAGGGTGTACGTGCCCACCTGCGCCAGCGGGAACACGGAGCGGGACTTGATGTCCGTGCACACGGTGGAGGACTTGGCGTGCTCCTCCGCCTCCACCGCCGCGCCCGCCGGGTCGGTCACGGCGAGCGGCACGTCCGCGCCGAGGAAGATGACGTAGTCCCCCGCCTCCGCGACGGCGAACGAGACGGAGCCGCCCCGACCTCCCGTCACATCCGCCAGTGCGACGTCATAGCGGCGGTGGTCGTCACGGACTGCGGGTGCGCCGGTCGCGGCGGTGGTGGCGGCGACAGACGTGGCAGGGCCCTCCTGCAGGTGCTCGCACCCCTCGATGTCCACGCTCTCCTCCTCGGCGGGAGCACAGGCGGAGAGCGAGACGACAGAGAGGAGGACCGAGAGCAGCAGCTTCTTCATGGCGTTTGACTCCAGGGCACGACGGGAAATGCGCTGAGTCGCCTCCCGGCGAGGGATGACGACGCAGCGCGGGGAAGACACGGGCTTGCGGCAGTGGCGTAGAGCAGCAGGCGGCGGCCGGCGCAGCGCGAGCGCAGGCGCACGGGAAGACCCATGCGGCCGCCGGTGCATAGCGGATGTCCAGGCGGCGCTCGAAGCCCGTGCCCACGCCCTTGGCCGCGTTCGCCAGGATGGCGCGCGCCAGGCCATGGAAGGCCCGCGCCTCGCGCGAGT
>JAKEEX010000598.1 GCA_022616315.1 Myxococcaceae bacterium | reverse complement strand
TTGAGCTGGATGAGCTTGATCGAGTTCGAACCGATGTCGAGCCCGATGGCCAGTTTGCCCTTCGCCATGTGCCGTGACTCCTCGCTCCGCGGCCTGCTACACGGCGCGACCCTAACATTCCCGAATCCGGGCTCCTAAAAACTGGTCGGGGCCTCTCGCCCCCTGGGCAGCCGGGCAGCCCCGGAGCACGCAACAGGTCTGTGGCGCCGTCGTCCGGGCGACGCCCGCCTGCCCTGCACGCGTGGGGGCGTCACCCGCGCTCGGACACGGCGTCTGGATCGATGCCGTACTCCTTGATCTTGTAGAGCAGCGCCCGGTGGCTGATCTCCAGCACCTCCGCGGCGCGGGTGCGGTTGCCGCGGGTGCGCCGGAGGGCCGCGCGGATGAAGGTCTCCTCCAGCTGGCGGACGGCGCGCTTCAGGGAGAGCTCCTCCGTGGGCTGTGGAACGGTCGCAGTGGTATCCCTGGAGCCACGGGAGGGAGCCGCCCAGACGCGGTCGGGGAGGTTCTCGGGGAGGACCCGCGGACCATCGGTCAAGAGGACGGCGCGCTCGATGGCGTTCTCCAGCTCCCGCACGTTTCCCGGCCACGCATAGCCCATGAGTGCCGCCTCGGCCTCGGAGCTGAAGCCCTCCAGGGGCTGCTCTCGGTTGAGCTCGCGGTTGAACCGGGTCAGGAAGGCGCGGCCCAGGGAAGGGATGTCCTCGCGACGCTCTCGCAGGGGCGGCACCTCGAGGTTCACGACGTTGAGCCGGTAGTAGAGGTCCTCGCGGAACTCACCGCGCTCAACGAGCTTGCCGAGGTCCCGCAGCGTGGCGGCGACGACGCGCACGTCCACCCGCTCCGTGCGGCTCTCCCCGACGGGGCGGACCTCGCCTTCCTGGAGGAAGCGCAGGAGCTTCACCTGGGCTGGAGGGGGAAGCTCTCCCACCTCGTCGAGGAAGAGGGTACCGCTGTCCGCCTCGCTCACGAGTCCCCGGCGAGCCGTGCGCGCATCCGTGAAGGCACCCTTGGCATGTCCGAAGAGCTCGGACTCGATGAGCTGGGGTGGGATGGCACCGCAGTTGACCGGCACGAAAGGCATCGCCGCGCGCGGGGAGAGCGCATGGAGCGCGCGCGCCACGAGCTCCTTGCCGGTGCCACTCTCGCCGGTGACGAGGACGGTGGTGTTGGCGGGGGCGATGCGCTGGACCTGCCGGCGGAGCTGCTGGATGCGGGCACTCTCACCGAGCATCCCGTCGAGCGGGGACACTCCACCACGCGCCTCCTTCAGCCGGCGGTTCTCGCGAACGAGGCGCAGCCGCTCCTCGGCCTTCTGGAGGACGAGCACGACCTCCTCGGGCTTGAACGGCTTCTGGACGTAGTCGTAGGCGCCCGCGGCCACGGCCTTCAGTGCCAGGTCCTGCGAGCCGTACGCGCTCATCACGATGACGGTGAGCTCGGGATGGAGCTCGCGGGCGCGCGAGAGCAGCGTCATCCCGTCCATCCGCGGCATGCGCACGTCCGTGATGAGCGCGTCGTAGGTGCGCGCGTTGAGCTCGCGCAGGGCTTCCTCACCATCGCCCACGGCACGAACCTCGTAGCCGTGGTCGGAGAGGAGCAGCGTCAGGACGTGGCGGATAGAGGCCTCGTCTTCAGCGACGAGGATGGAGCGGAAGAGCGCCACTAGAAGTTCTCTTTGACAAGTTCACAGCAACCTCGTTTCACACTCAAGCCACTGGCAACGCGAGACAGAACCGCGCTCCCCCTTCCGGACGATTCCCAGCGGAGAGACTGCCCCCCTGCTGTGCCGCCAGGTGCTGCGCGATGGCAAGGCCCAGCCCCGTCCCCTTCCCCGCGGGTTTGGTGGTGAAGAACGGCTCGAAGACCCGCGGAAGCACCTCCGGCAGGATCCCCGGTCCAGAGTCCTCCACCGACAGCTCCACCCGCCCATCCTCGCTCGAGGCAGAGACGCGCACCCTCCCCTTCCCCTCCACCGCGGACGCGGCGTTGATGAGGAGGTTGATGAGGATCTGCGACAGTGCCCCCTGCTCGCAGCGAACCACTAGGTCCCGAGGGATGTCGGTGACGACCTCCACGCCAGCGAAGTCCGCACCAGCTGCGACCAGCCTCACGGTGGCCTCCACCTGCGCCTGCAGCATCACGGGGACTGGCTGGCCTGTGCGAGGCCGCCCGAGGTCCAGGAGCCCGCGCACGATGCCATCGATGCGGCGAACCTCCTCCTCGATGCGCTCGAGGTGCTCGAGCATCCCGGTGTCTGCGCCGGCGCGACTCTGAAGGAGGGACAGGTAGCCGAGGATGCCGCCGAGGGGATTGCCCACCTCGTGCGCAACGCCTGCGGCGAGCCGTCCCACCGTGGCCAGGTGCTCCGCGGAAACGAGCTCCGTCTGGGCGCGCGCTAGGCGCTCGTTCGCGTCCTGGAGCGCAACGAGCTGTGCATGCGTCCGGGCGCGCTCCTCTGCGAGCTCCCTGGAGGTGCGCTCGAGTGCAACGTGGACGCGCCGCAGAAGCGGTCCACTGGCAAGGGAGGCCAACTGACCCTCCGGTTGCCGACCCACCCGCTCGGCGAGGCCCTCGGTCTCCCGGAGGGGGCGTCCGACGATGACGTAGAGCACGCAGAACGTCAGGAGGACGGCAGTGACGAGCGCGAGCCCCAGCCAGAGCGGAAGGAGCGCCTGGACCTGGACGCGCAGGAGGGCCTCGGGGCTTCCCGGTGGAGCCAGGCGGGAGAGGCCCTGGAGCAAGCGTAGGAGCGCCGGCTGCATCGACAACCACGCAATCCCCGTACAGAGGATTCCGATCAGGAACGCAAGACTTGCGATGCGCCACTTCACGCGCGTGCGTCCTCGCTCACCCGCCACCCAGCAGCAGCGCGAACCCGGGCGGGAGATTCTCGCGAAGCCATGGCCCCAGCAACATCACCTCGACTGCACCGAGCGCGAGCCAGGGTCCGAAGGGAAGGTTCGTCACGCCCGGAGTCCACTCCTCTCCTTCTTCTTCCCCCTCTGCAACCGCGGGCTCATCGGGAATGGGCTGGAAGAGCAGGCTCGCCGGGAGCAGGAGAAGCCGACGCCAGAGGGGCAGCCCCGGAGCGAGGAACCGCCACGTCAGGGTCATGGGTGTTTCCTCGGGCGAAACCATCGCGCCAGCGAGAGGAACATCCCCGCTCGCGCCCGCGGCCTGGGCGGGGGTTGCGTGCTTCGGTCCGGCACGGCCCGTGAGCACGAGCCTCGCGATTCCGAAGAGCGCACCCTGCAGCGAG
>JAKEEX010000597.1 GCA_022616315.1 Myxococcaceae bacterium | reverse complement strand
GAGCTCTACGAGTCCATGGGGGAGCAGGACCCGGCCTTCGCCTACGTGCTCAGCGCGGGAGAGCGTGGGACTCCCGCACCCGAGCGCGCCATCCTCTTCGCCGTCTCGGGCGTCGCGGTCCTTCGCTCGGACTTCGGCACGGCCGCGACGTTCCCCGAGCAGACGCACGTCGTCTTCGACGTGGGCCCCTACCGCACCACCCACAGCGACCTGGACGCGCTGAGCGTCCACCTCTACTCCGCGGGCCGCACGCTGCTCACCGATTCGGGCTTCTTCACGCCGAGGGAGGGCGGCTGGCGCACCTACTTCCACGGCACGCGCGCGCACAACACCGTCACCGTGGACGAGCTGGACCAGCAGGAGGGAGCGGCGACGCCGGGCCCGTTCCTCGCCCAGCCGGGATGGAGCTACCAGTCGGGCGCGCACGGGCTCTACGCGGGCGTCACCCACCGGCGTGCCGTGGCGCTGCTCGCGCGCGACCTGCTGCTCGTCGTGGACGTGCTGGACGGCGCGGAGTCACATACCTTCACGCAGCGCTGGCACTTCGAGCCGGACCTCACCCCGGCAGAGTCGGCCTCGGACACCACCGTCTCGGACGCCTCCGGGGCGCCCGTGCTGCGGATTCAACAGGCCCTCGTGGAGGGGATGAGCGTGTCCAAGGTGCGCGGAGAGACGTCCCCGCGCATCGAGGGCTGGTACTCGACGGACGAGGACATCAAGAAGCCCACCTGGACACTGCGCTTCCAGAGGCAGGGAAGCCGCGCTGAGTACGTCACGCTCTTCACCTCGGGCCCGCTCCTCGCCACGCCCTCGCGTGTCACCGCCCAGTGGCTCGGCGCGGACACGCTGGAGGTTCTTGTGTGCGCAGGACACACCCTCTACACGGTGCGGGCGAGCAGGCTCGCCCAGCCGGGCGAGTCCGTGGAGGTGAGCGCGCGCCAGGAGCCCTGCGCGCCGGTTCCGTGAGGCCCCTGTTCCGCTGTGGTAGAGACGCCGGTGCTCACTCACTCCACCTGACCGGGCACCACGATGACACAGCGCCTCACCTTCGCCTCGCTCTTCCTGCTCACGGCGCTCTCCGCTGCATGCAGCGGAGGGAACAACTGGACACCGGTGGATGGGGGCACGGGGCCAGACGGCGGGCCTGGCACGTCACCGGACGGCGGTGGGCCCGGGCCGACGAGTGGCTGGAACCCACGGAGCCGCGTGGGAGCCGAGCGCAACGGTTCAGCGGTCAGGGTCTCCACGCTGGACGTGGACCTGTCGGAGTCGGGCGAGGCGCTCGTCGCCTGGGCGGACCTGGGTAGAGATACAGAGCAGGGAAGCGTGTGGGTCAGCGTGTACCAGGGCGGTGCGTGGAAGCCGGAGGTCCGGCTCACCGAGCCCTCCATGTACGCCATCAACCCGCGCGTGGCGCTGAACGCAGCAGGCGACGCGGTCATCGCGTGGGAAGTCGTGGGGCTCGGCACGAGCGCAGGCATCGAGAGCCGCACTGTCTGGGCGCGCCGACGGGTTGCCGGAGTCTGGACGCCAGCGGTGCGCCTGTGCGCTGCACCGTCCGCGCCGTACAAGCTGTGGGCATCGTTGCCGCGGGTGGGCATCGACGCCGCGGGCCACGCCCTCGTCGGCTGGCACCAGCAGGGCGACGACGGACAGGGAATCTTCGCGAGCCGCTTCGATGGAGCGTCGTGGACCCCGCCGCTCCAGCTGGACGGGGGCGAACGTCTTGCGCAATGGCCCGACGTCGCCGTGAGCACGGGTGGCCATGCCGCCGTCGTGTGGGTGCAGCACACGAATCCGAACGACCCGCAACAGTCCGGCGGTGGCCCGACCATTCCCAACATCTGGGCGCGGATTCTCACCGGCGGCACCTGGGGAGCGCCGGAGCGCATCGGGACACCGGACCTCGCCGACTACGAGGGCGCGGAGAGGCCCGTGGTGGTGATGGACGCGTCCGGCCGCGCGTTCGCGCTCTGGGAGGAGCACCGCAGCACGCAGAACCGTGTCGTCGCCGCGCGGTTCGACCCGTCCGGCCCCGCGTGGAGCGCACCCGTCCAGGTGGCCACGTCGACCTCCCCCACCGACTACCTCAGCTTCCTTTCGGTCGCGACCGATGGGCTCGGCGGTGCATTCGCCGTCTGGGAGGACAGCTCCGCGGACAACGGCGCCGCGTCACGGTTCGACCCCGCGCAGGGAAGCTGGTCTGCACCGTCGGAGTTCGAGTCGGGCGGAGCGCTCATGGAAGCTCGCGCCGCCATGGACGGAGCCGGCCGCGGCTGGGCCATCTTCACGCGTGGTAGCTCGGGTGGTGTCGAACCTCCCCTCCTCGCGCGCCGGCACGACCCATTGTCGGGCTGGGGAGAACCCGAGAACCTCGGACCGGGCACTGTGGACGACGCGGAGGCCAACGGAGCAGGCACGGTCCTCGTGGGCAGCCGGCACGCGTACTTCGCCTCGTCGCAGCCACTCCTCCGCCAGGCACCGTACGCGAACCTCTTTCTCCCCTGACGTGCCGCGACGCCCCTGTTCCACACCGGGCGCACGCACGGACAGCGCTGCTCAGGTCCTCACGTGGGCCCCCGGCTTCCGCGGGGCTTGCCGTGCGTGCGCGCGTGGCGACCGGGCTTCTCTTCCGGCGCGCGCGTGGGCACACCATGGCCCGGCTGCTTCGGGCCCGGGTGGCGTTGCCGCGCGAGGAAGCGCTCCAGCTCCGCGGCGAAGACGGGGTCCTCGCGCGGAAGCTCGGCGCGTGGAATGGGCATGCGGATGATGCGCTCGATCTCCCGCACGTCCCGTGCTTCCGTCGAAGTGGCGAAGGTGGAGGCACGCCCGCTCGCGGCGGCTCGCGCCGTGCGCCCGATTCTGTGGACGTAGTCCTCGGGTGCGTGCGGCAGGTCGAAGTTGATGACGTGCCCGATGTCATCCACGTCCAGCCCGCGCGCAGCGATGTCAGTCGCCACCAGACAGCGGTACTGCCCACGGCGGAAACCCTCGAGCGCCTGGCGTCGCTGCGCCTGGGTCCGGTCCGCGTGGAGGGCCTCCACCTTGTGCCCAGCGCGTTGCAACGCCTCGTGCACCTTGTCCGCACGCAGCTTCGTCCGGGCGAAGACGAGGACGCTCGCCTCGTCCTGTGCGAGCAGCGCGAGCAGCAGCGCCTGCTTCTCCTCGGGCTTCACGACGTAGAGGCGCTGCTCGGCGCGTGGCGCGGGAGTACCGCTCGGCGTCACCGCCACCTTCACCGGCCGGTACAGCGCTGACCGTGCGAAGCGCTCGACCTCCGCTCCCAGTGTGGCGGAGAAGAGAAGCGTCTGGCGCTTGCGCGGCAGTGCCCTGAGCACCTGCTCGAGCTGGGGCCTGAAGCCCATGTCCAGCATCCGGTCTGCCTCGTCGAGGACCACCGTGCGCACGTGGGAGAGGTCCACCGCGCGCACCTCCAGGAGGTCCGTCAGTCGGCCGGGGGTTGCAAGAACCAGCGTCGGGCG
>JAKEEX010000596.1 GCA_022616315.1 Myxococcaceae bacterium | reverse complement strand
TGACCCTCCGCGTCCACCAGCGTCACGGACGAGGCGCTGAAGACGAGGAGGGACTGCGCATGCGCGAGCATGCCCTTCAGGCTTCCCTTGCGCGGGAGGAATGGAGCGCCGAGCGAGCGGGCCCACTCGCGCGCCTCGGCCTCCACCGCGGGCTCTGCCTTTCCGCTGACGGTCACCGCCAGGAGAGGCGCCGTGCCGCTCATGCAGACTCCAGTGAGTTGTGGCGGATTTCCATCGAGCAGGAGCCTGCTCACACGACAGCCGGCCCGTGTCCCCTCTTCCCGACGTGGGGCGCCGGGAGCGGCCCGTCGCCTCCGGAGCAGGCGGTCGCTCAGCCCTCCACCGCCTGCATCCTCCGGCTTCCCAGCTGCATCTGGCTCACGGTGACCGTCTGGTTCCGGCCGTGCCGCTTTGCGTGGTACAGGCACTGGTCCGCCAGGTCGATGAGCGCCTGCTTCTCGCTGGCGGGCTCGGCGAATGTGGCGACGCCGAGGGACAACGTGATCTTCAGCGGACCCATCTCGGTCTGGAACGTCTCCGCTTCCACCGCCACTCGAATGCGCTCGGCGATGACCCTCGCCCCCCGCGCGTCGGTCTCCGGCATGACGATGCAGAACTCCTCGCCGCCGTAGCGCGCCACCAGGTCCGTGTCCCGCGCCTGCTCCCGGAGGATCCGGGCCACGCCCTTGAGGACCTGGTCCCCCGTGGCGTGTCCGTACGTGTCGTTGACGCTCTTGAAGTGGTCCACGTCCGTCAGGATGAGAGACATCTTCCGGCTATAGCGCCGGGCCTGCGCGAGCACCTCCTCCGTCCTCTGCTGGAACGTGCGGTGGTTGAGCAGGCCGGTGAGCCCGTCTGTGGTCGCCATCCACTCCATCCGCTCGTAGAGCCTTGCGCGGTCGATGGCCTGTGCCGCCTGCATGGCGATGACCTCGAGCATCCGGAGCACGTCCTCGTCCAGCGCGGAGCGGCGGCGGCTCCCGGCGACGAGCGTGCCGAGGATCTCGTCCTGGGTGACGAGCGGGAAGATCTTGAGCGCCGAGAGCCCGCGGACCGGGAACTCGTCGTCGAAGATGACCTGCTTGTCCACGGACCTGAGGTCGCGTCCCGGGAGCGGCGCGCGGTAGCGCACGACGTTGGCGACGTGCCCCGAGTTGTCCGCGAAAGTGCGCCCCTCGAACATCTTGAGGGAGGCGATGCGGCCCCCCACGCGGACGATGCGGTGCACCCGCTTCCCGCCCTCGGTCGCGACGAGGGTGAGCGCGCAGAAGTCCAGGTCCGCGAGGCTCTGCGCGCTCTCGAGCACCGCGGGAAACACCTTGTCGAAGCTCGCCGCACGGTTGAGCTCCTGGAGCGCCTGGAAGAAGCGGTCCGTCTCGTCCCGGCTCTTGCGGATGTACGTCATCACCCGCTCGAGCTCGATGGCGCGCAGCACCTGCTCGGCCACGGTGGTGAGGACCTTCTCGTCCTGCGGCGTGAAGGGCTCCGGCTGCAGGCGATCCGCCACCAGGAGCCCGCGGAGGACTCCTGCTGCGCCCGACTCCCCCTCGCGGCGCTCGAGCAGGGGCACCGCCAGCACGCTCGCCACGTCCGGGGCACCTCCCTCGTAGTACGTGACGCCCTTGAGCCCCTGGGCAGAGCTCATCCGCAGCAGCGTGCGCCGCTTGAGCACGGCGCCGAGGATGCCCTCACCCGCGGGGAGCGCGTCGCGCTGCAGGCGCTCGCTCTGGGAGCGACAGTCGTGCAGCTTCAGCGCGCGGTCATCGGAGGTGAGCAGGAAGACCGCGCACGTGTGGGTGCGCAGCGCGGCCTCCGCGACCTCGAGCGCCGCGCCGACAGAGCCTTCGATCTCCATCACCGAGGCGAGCAGCCACTTGCCCTGGTCCTCCCCCCCGCTCGGGAGGCGGTCCTGGGAGCCGGCGCTGACGAGGCGGAACGTGCGCGCACGCTCCTCGACCTCGCGGATCCGGTTCTTCACCGCCTCGGCCTCTGCGCGGCGCAGCATCATCATCCGCGTCTGCAGCACGGCGTGGTAGAGCGCGGCGAACAGGACGAGGAAGCCGGCGTGGACCGCGAAGGCGCGGGGTCCTCCGCCCCCGTGCATCAGGGTGAGGAGCCCATCGAAGAGCAGCGCCGCCCCTAGCACCGCGAGGCCCGCCGCCATCGGCAGGAAGCTCACGAGCGCGGCGACCAGGAGGTAGACGAGGGGGAAGAGCGCCGCTCCGGCCACCGCCACGACGGTGCAGGCGACGGCGACGAGGCCCACGCCGAGCTCCAGCTCGTCCGCGACGCGGGGCGCCGCGTCCGGGGCCCTCCGGCGGAGCCGGCGCACGGCGGCGAGCGCCACTCCAGCGACGAGCAGCGCCAGGGCCGCAGCCTCCCACCAGCCGAGCGCTCCCACCCGACGGAAGCCTCCACGCCACAGCTGGAGGAGCGTCAGGCCCACGCCCGCGATGGGGACGGCGCGCGAGCCCAGGCGCCAGAGCTGTCGCACTGCCCTCACGGGACCTCCAGCTGGAGGACCACCTCACCCGGCTTGACGAAGCCGAGTTCCTCCCGTGCCGCCCGCTCGAGCGCGCGGGGGTCCTTCCGGAGCGCTGAGATCTCCCGGAGGAGCGCGGCTATCTGTGGCCGATGGTGCGTTA
>JAKEEX010000070.1 GCA_022616315.1 Myxococcaceae bacterium | reverse complement strand
CCGCGAGCTGGATGCGGTAGCGGAGCGTTCCATCCGCTGCGGCTTCGGCCGTGTCGTCGGAAGCGAGCGCGCGCTCGGACTCGTCGAGGAGCCGGATGCGGTAGTTGCTGACGGGGACGTTGGACGTGACGAGGAGCACCTGAGCGGGCTCCAGCACGAAGGTCCCGTCGTCATCTGCCGAGACCGGCTGGGTGCCACCGTCGGTGAGCTCCGCTGTGAGCTGCAGGAGAAGGATCGCCGCAGTGGGCACGGGCGTTCCGACATCGGCAGCCTCTGCCACAGCGGGAGTCTCGGTTGCCTCCGGGGCCTGGGCCGCGACTCCCGCATCTGGCGCCTCAGGGGGGCGCCGCCGTTCCGGGCACGCGACGAGGAGCAGGGTGAGCGGGAGTCCGAGGAGCCAGCGAGATCCGAAGCGCATTGGCTTCCCAGGGTAGGACCGTGAGCGCCCAGGGGCCAAGTGCGAATCCCGACCACGGCAGCTCGGAGCTGCGTGGGAACCGATCGAGAGCCCGCGCGACGGAGCGCGAACCGGCGAATTGCTGCCGCAATCGCCTCCCCGTCCCACCCAACCGAGGGTCCGATAAGATGCGTTATGTTAACTATGTGGCCGCTTTCTCCGCGGCGGACCGCCGTCAGGCGGACGCCCGCGCCCTGAGCGGTCCCCTCCCTCAGCGGTCCCCCTCGCGGTGCCGCAGTTCGTCCGCGCGCAGTCCAGCGCGGCGTATGAAGTACAGGCCGAGGGAGGTTGATGCCGTTCATCAGCGACATCGCGTGCGTGCGCCGAAACTGCTGTAGGCCGCATGCTATCGCGCCGATCGCTCCCGATGAGATGGGCGCGGTCCGGCCGTCGCTGGTCTCAGCTGGCGACCATCCGATTCGGCCTGGACGGCGCACTCGCCGCGGGTCGCTGGGCATAGAGCGCATCGCGCCACGCCAGGACCTCGGGATAGGCGGAGGCGAGCACGGGGTCCGTCCACGCTTCGCGTGTTGCAGGGCCAAGCTGGATGGCCGGGTGGTCCACGGGCCGGACACCCTGAAGCGTTGCGGCCATCGCAATGTCCGCGAAGGTGAAGCGGCCGAGGAGCGTCTTTCGCCCGTCTCGCAGCGTGTTGCGCAGGACGTCCAGGACGGAGCGCATCGTGGCCTCGGCGAGTGCGGGGGCCTCGTCACGAAGCCCGTACTTGCGCGCGAAGAGCTCCATGCCCATCCGCCCCATCCTGTCCGCGACGACGCCCGTGCGGCGCAGTGCCACGGGGAGCGTCTCCAGAAGTGCGGCGGGGCTCCTGGCGATGCGGGCGCTCACCAGGACGCGCCCTGCGCTGACCAGGACCTCGCTCCGCTGCACCCACTCCTGAATTTCCTGCTCGTACTCACGTGGGAACAACGGCGAGCCCTGCCCCACCTCGTCGGCATACCTCGCGATGTCGAGCGAATCTCCGAGCACCCGCCCATCCACGACGAGCACCGGGACGGTGAGGCGTCCCGTCCAGCGCCCGGTCCGCAGCCTGAGCGCAGGCTCGCCCACGATGGGCATGTGGACGCGTCGCACGTGCGGCACGCGGTGGTGGTCGAGGGCCCACCGCGCCTTCTCGGACGGAGGTGAGAACCACGAGTGGTAGAGGACCGGGAGCATGCGGGACATCTTGTCGGACTGTGATTACACGGGACAAGCCCGCCATGCTTCGAGGTTCCCCGGCCCCCCCGGATCCCTGGCATCGCGGTTCGTTGACGATCGCTCGGCGTGCCACGTACAACGCCGCCTGAACTGCGCCCCTCCCGATGCGTTGCCTTCCCTCTCAGCTCCGGACGTTCAGGCAGCAGTGCTCGCGGCCGTCTGGGCCGCGACGCCCCTCCTCGCCGTAGCCCACGGGGAGCACGCTCACCGTTACTGCGTTGAGCACCGTGCCATCGAGGAGGTGCCGGCGCACGCGCGAGCGGAGATTGCGGCTCACGAAGCGCGCTGGTCTGAGCTCAGGGCGGATGCGACCGCGGTGGGCGCCGTGGAGTCCGTTACTGCGGAGCTTGGCTGTGACGATCACCGGGCCTGCCCGCTCCTCCGCAACTCCCCGCATGCGCCCACTCGGCACAGCCCTGCGCAACTGGTCCTGGCGCACGAGGTCGGGTCGGCGCTCACCATGCGCGCCCTCGCTGCGTCGCCACAGCTGAAGGTGCTCGCCACTGCACCCAAGGCGTCTCCTCCCGCTGCCTGACACACGGCGGGAACGACTGGGAATCGTGTCCCAGAACGGCCCCGCCAGCTCCCTGCATCTCGGGATTGCTGCACGAAGCGGCGTTGAGTGTGCCGTCAGCGTCCCCGCGTGCTCAGCGGCGCAAGTGCCCGGCCTTGGCCGACGGCTCGCGCCCGACCTGCCCCACCCCGCTCCTCTTTCTTCCTCCCCCCTTTCTAGACGGTGAACCCCTTGTCGAGCTCCTCTCGCACCTTCTCTCCCGACGTCCTCGGCCAGCTTGTCTCATTGCTGTGTATCGCCCACTGCCTCATGGCGCCCCTCGTACTCGGGCTCCTACCCGCCGCAACTGCGGAGCTCTTCGAGGGGGAGAACTTGCACGGCTTGCTGCTCACCTTCGCGCTCGCGTTCGCTGCGATGGCACTGTTGCCAGGCTACAGACGTCATAAGTCCAAGGGGGTGATCGTGCTCGGAGCGCTCGGAGCGGTTGCGCTCGTCCTGGGGATGTTCGCCGGTGAGGAGCACGCGGCGCTGGAGACAGGCGCCACGCTCGCTGGTGGTGCGTGCCTCACGCTCGCACATGCGCGCAACCACACGCTGTGTCGCGCCTGTTGCGCTGACACTGCGGCCACTCGCACCTGAGCAGAAACGCCGAAGGGCGCGAGGGAGCCACCAATGGCCCGAGCTCGCGCCCTTCCGATCGAGCCACCTGGTGGGGGCTCAGTGCAATCCCGGCTTGCACAGCCCCCTCACCCGTCCCCCTCCCAGAGGGAGAAGGGTCATTCCCACTCGATGGTGGCGGGCGGCTTGGACGAGATGTCGTAGACGACGCGGTTGATGCCGCGCACCTCGTTGATGATGCGGGCGGAGATCCGCTCGAGCACCGGGTACGGGAGGCGCGCCCAGTCGGCAGTCATGCCGTCGGTGCTCGTCACCGCGCGGAGGACGCAGGTGGACTCGTAGGTCCGCTCGTCCCCCATGACGCCCACGCTCTGGACCGGCAGGAGCACCGCGAAGGCCTGCCACAGCTCCTTGTAGAGCCCTGCGGCGCGGACCTCCTCCTGGACGATGACGTCCGCCTTGCGCACCAGCTCGAGCTTCTCGCCGGTGATGTCGCCGAGCACGCGGATGGCCAGACCCGGGCCTGGGAACGGCTGGCGGGAGACCATCTCGTCCGGCAGGCCGAGCTCGCGGCCGAGCGCGCGGACCTCGTCCTTGAAGAGCTCGCGCAGCGGCTCGATGAGCTGGAGCTTCATCACGTCCGGCAGACCGCCCACGTTGTGATGGCTCTTGATGGTGGCCGACGGCCCCTTGAACGACACGGACTCGATGACGTCCGGGTACAGCGTGCCCTGGGCCAGGAACTGCACCTCACCCACCTCGTGGGCCGCCTCCTCGAACACCGCGATGAACTCGCGGCCGATGATCTTCCGCTTCTGCTCCGGGTCCGTGACGCCCTTCAGCCGGTCCAGGAAGCGCTGGCGCGCGTCCACCGTGCGCAGGGGCACGTGGAAGCGGTCCACGAAGAGCGCCTCGACCTGCGCGCGCTCGTTGTGCCGCAGCACCCCGTTGTCCACGAAGATGCACTGGAGCTGCGAGCCGATGGCGCGGTGGATGAGCAGCGCCGCCACGGAGCTGTCCACGCCGCCGGAGAGCGCGCAGATGACGCGCCCCTTGCCCACCTTGCGGCGGATGGCGTCGACGGACTCCTCCACGAAGCCCTTCATGGTCCAGCTGCCGCTGACCTTGCAGTCGTTGAACAGGAACGCGCGGAGCATCTCCTTGCCCTGCGGCGTGTGCACCACTTCGGGGTGGAACTGGACGCCGTAGATGGGCTTGTCCGGGTGCGCCGCGGCCGCCATGGGGGCGTTCGGGCTGCGGCCGATGACGACGAAGCCCGGCGGGAGCTGGTCCACGCGGTCGCCGTGGCTCATCCACACCCTGACCTTGTCACCCGCCTTGAAGGCCGCGAGCGGACCCACGGGCTTGAGGACCTCGAGCTCGGCCGGGCCGAACTCGCGGTGCGCCGTCCGGTCCAGGCGGCCGCCCAGCAGCTTGCTCATGAGCTGCAGGCCGTAGCAGATGCCCAGCACCGGGACGCCCGCCTCGAACACGAACGGATCGCACTTCGGCGCGTCCGGCTGCTCCGCGGAATACGGCGAGCCGGAGAGGATGATGCCCCTCGGCGCGAAGGCCCGGATCTGCGCCGCCGGCATGTCGGGCCGGTGGATCTCGCAGTAGACGCCGAGCTCACGCACCCTCCGGGCGATGAGCTGGGTCACCTGGCTCCCGAAGTCCAGAATCAGGATCTTTTCCGCGTGCAGGTCCACTCTTTGGGTCCTCTCGATCAAAGGCTGCGAAGGGTTCTCCGGGCGCCCTACTCCATCCGGTAGTTCGGGGCCTCTTCCGTGATGATGACGTCGTGCACGTGGCTCTCCTTGAGGCCCGCGGACGTGATCTGAATGAACTTGGCCTGGGTCCTGAGCTCCTCGATGCTCGCGCACCCGACGTAGCCCATGCCGCTGCGAAGGCCACCGAGCAGCTGGTGGACGTTCATGGCCAGGGAGCCCTTGTACGGGACGCGCCCCTCGATGCCCTCGGGCACGAGCTTGAGCGTCTCCTGGGTGGCCTCCTGGAAGTAGCGGTCCTTGGAGCCTTCCTTCATGGCGCCCAGGGAGCCCATGCCGCGGTAGCTCTTGTAGCTGCGGCCCTGGTACAAGATGACCTCGCCAGGAGCCTCCTCGGTGCCGGCGAACAGCGAGCCGATCATCACCGAGTGCGCACCCGCGGCCAGCGCCTTCACGATGTCCCCGGAGTACTTCACGCCTCCGTCGGAGATGATGGGGATGTCGTGGCGGGCCGCCTCGCGGGCGCAGTCGTCCACGGCCGTCAGCTGGGGCACGCCCACGCCGGCCACCACGCGCGTGGTGCAGATGGACCCGGGACCGATGCCCACCTTCACTGCGTCCACCCCGGCCTCGATGAGGGCGCGGGTGCCCTCGGCGGTGGCGACGTTGCCGGCGATGAGCTCGAAGCCCTTGAAGTTCTTCCGGGTGTCGCGCACCGCCTCGAGCACGCCGCGGCTGTGGCCGTGGGCCGTGTCCACGACGATGACGTCCACGCCCGCCTTGATGAGCGCGTCCAGCCGCGCCTCACGGTCCGCGCCCACGCCCACCGCGGCAGCGCACAGAAGCCGGCCCTTGCCGTCCTTGGTCGCGTCCGGGTGACGCCGGGTCTTCTCGATGTCCTTGAGGGTGACCAGGCCCCTGAGCTCGTGCTCCTCGTTGATGACCGGGAGCTTCTCGATGCGGGAGCGGTGGAGCAGCTCGAGCGCCTCGGCGGGCGTGACGCCCTCGCGCGCGGTGACGAGCTTGCGGGTCATCACCTCTGCCACCAGCTTGGTGGTGTTGCTCTCGAAGCGCACGTCGCGCGTCGTCACGATGCCCACGAGCCGCCGCCCCTGGACCACCGGGATGCCGGAGATGCTGTGGGCGCGCATGAGCTCGAGCGCGCGGCTGATGGGGTGGTCGGGCTCGATGGTGACCGGGTCCACCACGATGCCGCTCTCGAACTTCTTGACCTTCGCCACCTCGAGCGCCTGGCGCTCGGGCGACATGTTCTTGTGGATGACCCCGATGCCGCCCGCCTGCGCCATGGCGATGGCCGTCCGGGCCTCGGTGACGGTGTCCATCGCCGAGGAGAGCAGCGGGATGTTGAGCCGCAGGGAGCGGGTCAGCCGCGTGGAGAGCTGGGTGTCCCTGGGGAGGACCGAGCTCTCGGCGGGGACCAGGAGCACGTCATCGAAGGTCAGCGCTGGGCGGATCTTGTCGGGGAGCATGGGGCCACATACATGGGTTCCGGGGGGCTTGCCCACAACCTCGTGGGGGTTTTTCGGCTGCCCGAGTCCCCTGGAACCGGGTCATACTCGGGGCCTCTCGATGATGGACGGGGCCACGCGCTTTGGCGGACCAAGCTGATGGGGCAGTCGGGCTCGTGGTGAAGCTTCCCTTCGCCACTCCCGCTGAATTGCTTCAGAAGTACGGGACCAACATCTCCCGGGGCGGGATTTATCTCCGCTCGCGGACCGTGAAGGTCCCCGGGACGCCCGTCACCCTGGACCTCAGGCTGTCAGGCGGTGAGCGGATCCTCCATGCCTCCGGCCACGTCCTCTTCGTGACGGGCCAGCAGGGGCAGGGCGTCTCCGGGATGGGCATCCGGTTCATCTCGGTGGACGCCGCGAGTGCGAGCTTCCTCCATTCCGAGGTGGCCACCCTCCCCCACGGCCAGGCGGACACCCCTCCGGTTCCTCCGGGAGTGGGGCCGGCCGACTACGGACCCCAGGCTTCCGCGGGAGCGCCCAGGGAGCCCCAGGGGGCAACCAGGGGCCCGGGCGCGCCGACCGTCGAGGGGCCTCGCTCGGCCGCGGTCCTGGTGGGGAGCGCGGCGGCCACGCCCTCGGCGCCGGCGTTCGACGAGCCCACGGAGGCCCCTGACCGGACCGGTCCCGTCATCGGAATCGACCTGGGCACCACCAACTCCTGCGCGGCCATCGTGCGTGGGGGCAAGGCGCAGGTGCTCTTCAGCCGCGAGGGGTACAACACCGTCCCCTCCATCCTCGCCCTCAACGCACGGAACCGGCTCGTGGTGGGCCATCCCGCCAAGAGCCAGATGCTCACCAACCCCCGCCTGACGGTCTACGGCGCCAAGCGGCTGGTGGGGCGTGCCTACGAGTCCCCGATCGTCCGGCAGATCAAGGACCGCTTCCCGTACGAGATCGCGCAGGGCCCCGAGGGTGAGGCCGCGGTGAAGCTCGGCGACCGCGTCTACTCTCTGCAGCAGATCTCCGCGCTCGTGCTGCGCGAGGTCCGGGAGATTGCGCAGAACCAGCTGGGTCAGGCCGTGAGCCGCGCGGTCATCACCGTCCCTGCGTATTACAACGACAACCAGCGGCAGGCAGTGCGTGAGGCGGGGCGGCTCGCGGGATTGCACGTCGAGCGAATCCTCAACGAGCCCACCGCGGCAGCGCTCGCGTACGGCTACGGGCGCAAGCTCCACCAGCGCATCCTCGTCTACGATCTCGGTGGAGGCACGTTCGACGCGTCGGTCCTGGAGCTGGCGGACACCGTGTACGAGGTGGTCTCGACCAGCGGTGACACGTTCCTCGGCGGAATCGACTTCGACAACGCCATCGTCGAGCACCTCCTCGCGTGCTTCCGCGAGAAGACCGGGCGCGAGTTCCAGGGCGACCGGGTGGCCCTGCAGCGCATCACGGACGCGGCGGAGCGGGCCAAGTGCGCGCTCTCCGAGCGCACCGAGATGCGGGTGCACGTGCCCTTCGTCACGCTCATCGATGGACAGCCCTTCGACCTCGACGTGACGCTCACCCGGGACACGCTCGTGGGACTGACCTCGGGGCTCGTAGACCGCACGCTCCAGGTCTGCCAGGAGGTGCTCACGGCGCGGGGCCTGACGCCGGCGGACATCGATGAGGTCATCCTGGTGGGCGGCCAGAGCCGCTTCCCGCTCGTTCATCGGAAGATCGTCGAGCACTTCGGCAAGCCCCCCAGCAAGGGCGTCCACGCGGACGAGGCGGTGGCCCTGGGCGCGGCGTTGCTCGCGCACTCACTCGGGCAGGTGGACGGCGTCGTGCTCATCGACGTGCTGCCCATGGCCATCGGTGTCGCGCTGCCGGGCGGACGCTTCAAGGCCGTGCTGGAGCGGAACACGGCGGTGCCCGCCAGCCGGAGCTACACGATCGCGACCAGCCGGGATGGGCAGACGGAACTCGAGGTGGTCCTCTTCCAGGGCGAGCACGCGCGCGCCCAGGAGAACGAGTACCTCGGCACGCTTCGCCTCAAGGGCTTGCCGCGTGCTCCGCGTGGGCAGGTCCAGGTCACCGTCAGCTTCGAGGTGAGCAACGAGTCCCTGCTCAAGGTGACCGCAAGGGAGAAAGTCACCGGCCGCGAGGTGAGCAGCACGTTCTCCACGCGGGACACACCCGAGGCGGTGAAGGCCAGGCTGGGTGTGAGCGACTCGGTGCCTCCGGCTCCTGTGAGGACGCCGGTTTCCGCGGGCCCTGTCCGGACAGCGGTGGTGGCCTCGGCGACGAAGGGTGGGCTCTTCGGTTGGCTTCAGCGGTTGCTGGGGCGCTGAGCTTCGGACGTCGTCGCCGAGCGGCGCGTCAGGCCTGTGGCCCGACGACGTCCCGCT
>JAKEEX010000595.1 GCA_022616315.1 Myxococcaceae bacterium | reverse complement strand
GCAGCTGCGCACGGTGACGAGCCTCGACGCGGCAGGCGTGCCCGTCTCGGTCGAGACCACGGGGGTCGACTACTACAAGGGACCGGTGACGGAGCGCTTCCACGTCGAGCGCGGAGTGGCCCGCTGGGAGAACAAGGCGGAGAAGGGCCAGAGGCGCGTCTCGGCCCCCGCGTTCTATCCCTCTCTCTACGGCCCTCCGGACGAGTCCGCCCTGCTCGCCAGGTTCCTCCTGCGCTCCGAGGGCCAGCGGGTCGCGCTCCTCCCAGAGGGTGAGGCCCGCCTGGAGCGCATGCGGGAGCTGCCCGTGCAGGCCAGCGGCAGGTCGCAGACCGTCACGCTGTATGCCATCACCGGTTTCTGGTTCAGCCCGGCGTACCTGTGGCTGGACACGCAGGGAGAGCTGTTCGCCAGCGGCGGCAGCTGGAGCATCACGGTGCGCGAGGGCTGGGAGGGCGTCGCGCAGCAGCTCATCCAGGCCCAGGACCAGGCTGGTGTGGAATACCGCGCCACGGTCGCGAAGAGGGTGACACGCAAGCCCTCCGCCGAGCTGGTTCTCCGCAACGTGAACGTCTTCGACGCCGAGTCCGGCAAGGTGCGCAAGGGCCAGACGGTGGTCGTGCGTGGCAACCGCATCGTCAGCGTGGGCACGGAGTCGGCGACCACCGGGGGTGCAGAGGTCATCGACGGGCGCGGCGGCACGCTGCTTCCCGGCCTCTGGGACATGCACGCCCACGTGTCAGACGACGACGGGCTGCTCAACCTCGCCGCCGGCGTGACCACCGTGCGCGACCTCGCCAACGACACCGAGCAGCTGGAGGCCCGGCGCAAGCGCTTCGACAGCGGCGAGGAGGCGGGCCCACGCATCATTGCCGCGGGTTTCATGGACGGGCCGGGGCCCTTCCAGGGCCCCACCAAGGTGCTCGTGGCCACTGAGCAGGAGGGCCGCGCTGCCGTGGCCCGCTACGCCGAGCTGGGCTATCCGCAGATCAAGATCTACAGCTCCATCAAGCCCGAGCTGGTGCCCCATCTCATCGACGAGGCGCACAAGCGGCAGATGCGCGTGAGCGGCCACGTCCCGGCCACCCTGTTCGCCGACGAGCTGGTGAAGCTCGGCGTGGATGAGCTCCAGCACATCAACTTCATCGTCCTGAACTTCCTCCGGGACGTGACGGAGACGCGCAACCCCGCGCGCTTCACCGAGCCCGGCAAGCGCGCCGCGAGCCTGGACCTCCGCTCTCCCCAGGTGAAGGCGTTCATCCAGCTGCTGCGCGACCGCAAGGTCGTGGTGGACCCGACGCTCGCGACCTTCGAGAGCTCCTTCGTCGCGCGCCCGGGCAAGGTGGACCCGTCGTTCGCGGCGGTGGCGCAGCGGCTCCCCACCCAGCTGCGACGCGGCCTGCTGGGCGGTGGCCTCCCCGTGGACGCGAAGACGGACGCGCTCTACAAGCGCTCCTACGCGAAGATGGTGGAGTTGACGGGTCTGCTCCACAGGTCCGGTGTGCAGCTCGTCGCGGGCACGGACACCCTGGCGGGCTTCGGCCTGCACCGGGAGCTGGAGCTCTACGTGCGCGCAGGCATCCCTGCCCCCGAGGTGCTGCAGATCGCGACGCTCCAGGCGGCGCGCGTGATGAAGCGAGACGGTGAGCTGGGCTCCATCACGCCCGGCAAGCTCGCGGATCTGGTGCTCGTGGACGGCGACCCCACGCGGGACATCTCCTCCGTGCGGAAGACCCGGCTGGTCATCAAGGATGGCGCGCTCTTCGAGTCTGCGAAGATCCACGAGGCCATCGGCGTGCAGCCGCTACGGCAAGCGATTTCCCAGCCAACTCGTTGAGACCACGCCTGTGCGCCCTCCAGTTCGATGCACCGCCCGAGGGCCACGCTGCTCGGACCGGGGGAGGCCCGGGAGGAGACGGCTGCCTCCCCCGTCGGTCACGGAGCTGCAGGGATGTGCGGTCCACGTGGCACTCCCCATGATTGGGAGTGGAGCCCTCCGGCTCCGGGAGGAGCGATGCCGTGGACGTGGGAATGATCGGTCTGGGCCGCATGGGCGGAAACATGGTGCGGCGGCTCCTCGGGGCGGGCCACCGCTGCGTGGCCTACGCGCGCACGCGGGCCACGGTGGAGGGCATGGCCGCCGAGGGCGCGGTGGGGGCCTTCTCTCTGGAGGAGCTCGTCCAGCAGCTTCCGCCGCCCCGGGCGGTGTGGATGATGGTGCCCGCGGCGAGCGTGGACGCCACGCTCGAGAAGCTGGTGCCGCTGCTCGAGCCGGGAGACGCCGTCATCGACGGGGGCAACTCCTTCTTCCAGGATGACCTGCGCCGGTCCGCCGCACTGCGTGAGCGGGGCCTGCACTACGTGGATGCGGGCGTGAGTGGTGGCGTGTGGGGCCTCGAGCGCGGCTACTGCCTGATGATTGGTGGAGAGCCGGAGACGGTCCAGCGGCTCCGCCCTCTCTTCGAGGCACTCGCGCCGGGCGTGGAGGCGGCCCCACGCACGAGCGACCGCGAGGGTCCCCCTACTCCGGCCGAGCAGGGCTGGCTGCGCTGCGGCCCGAGCGGGGCGGGCCACTTCGTGAAGATGGTGCACAACGGCATCGAGTACGGACTGATGGCCGCCTACGCCGAGGGGCTCAACATCCTCCACCATGCCAACGTGGGGAAGCGGGGCCAGGCGGCGGACGCGGAGACCAGCCCCCTGCGCAACCCCGAGCACTACCAGTACGACTTCGACCTCGCAGAGGTGACCGAGCTGTGGCGACGCGGGAGCGTCATCCCCTCCTGGCTGCTGGACCTCACCGCCCACGCGCTGCGACGCAGTCCGGAGCTCTCGGACTTCACCGGCCGCGTCTCCGACTCCGGCGAGGGGCGCTGGACGGTGGCCGCCGCCATCGACGAGTCGGTGCCCGCCCCCGTGCTCGCCAGCGCTCTCTACGAGCGCTTCAGCTCGCGCGGGCAGGCGGACTTCGCCGACCGGCTGCTGTCCGCGCTGAGGTTCGAGTTCGGCGGCCACGTGGAGCGGTCCGGGAAGGAGCCCTCGCACTGACTGGCCTTCGAACGCGCGGACTCAGGCCCTCGCGGTCCCGCGCAGCTCCTCCACCTCGGTGCGCAGGAGCCAGTCGTCCTTGAAGTCCGTGGCGGCGCGCGCAAGCTGCTCGAGCCTGTCCGCCTGCGTCTTGCCGCCCTCGCGCATGGCGCGCACCTCGCGGTAGAGCGTCGCGAGCGCCGGCTGGAGTGCGTGCGCCTTCTTCACGCGGGCCTGCTCCTCGCCGTCGCCCGCGGAGAAGGCGTCCAGCTCGCCGAACCACCGGTCCCACGCCGCCGGGTCCGCGGGGCCTCCCGCCACCGAGGGCAGACCCGTGCCGAGGAAGAGCTGCGCCACCGCGGGCAGTGACAGCTCGCGGCCCTCGAGCTGTCCCTTCAGCGCAAGCACCTCGCCACCGCCCACCGCGAAGCCCTCCAGCGTGAGGCCACTCGCGAGCTGCAGGCGGAAAGGACCGCGCTCGGGCAGCGCTCCTTCACCGAAGGCCACCAGCGCCGGGCCGTTCCATGGCTTGCCGCCACCCTTGCCCGCGCGGCTCTGCATCACCGGCCCCTCCAGGCGTACGAGCGCCGCGGACAGCCCCGTTGCCACCGGCCGCGCCGCGGGGAGGAGCTCCACCACCCGCCCCGTTACCTCGCGCCCATCCGCGAGCACCAGGTGATTCACGGTGCGCGCCTCGAGCGCCTTGGACAGCCCCTCGTCGCCGCCGCGCTTGAAGGCGAGCGTGGACTCGAACTGCTCCAGCACCTCGAAGAGGTGCTCGAAGTCCCGCGCCACGAAGAGCTGCGGCTGCATCCGGGTGATGTCGTACTCGGTGTCCGCGCACACGATGGACAGGGGCACCTTCTTCACCGCGTCCGTGAGGCAGTGCTTCGCCTCGCCGATGCTGGAGAGCAGACCCGCTCCGTAGATGCGCGGCGAGTCCACGCTGCCGATGAGGCCGTACTCCGCCGTCCACCAGTAGAGGCGCGAGGCACGGGTGTTCTCGCTGACGTAGCGGCGGCTCTTGTTTGCCGCGTCCAGCCGCGCCTGGGCGTGCGCCACCTCCTCCTCGGTGGCGGTGGGGTCCTCCTTCACGATGCTCAGGTTGCGGATGGCCTCGAAGACCGCCTGGTCCTCCACCGTGGCGATGGCCTTGAAGCCCACCAGCCCGCAGCGCTTGAGGTACTCGGCGTAGCGCGCGCTGGCGATGATGGGCGCGTGGCCCGCGCTCTCGTGGATGATGTCCGGCGCAGGCGTGTACTGGATGTGCTCGTGCGTGCGGATGTCCGCCGCGATGGCCAGCACGCCCATGGCCTGCAGCTCCGTGAAGACCGCCGGCGGGATGAAGCCGCGCACGCCCACGCAGGCCCAGCCCAGCTTGGCGAGCTTCTCGTTCATCTCGTCCAGGCTGGGGATGCGCTCCGCGCCGATGCCCGTGGCCTCGAGGCCCTCCAGGTACACCGGGTGCGCCTTGTCCGAGAGGTGGGCCTTGAGCTGCCGCAGCACGTGGCGCCACACCGCGTGGTCGCGCGGCGTGTACGCCTCGTAGTCCTGGCTCACCACGTAGCGGCGCAGGTGGGCGGGCAGGCGGGCAATCGTTCTCTCGGTCGGCGTCATGCTCAGGGCTCCGTGACCGCAAAGATAGGAGCCCGGGCCCCGGGCGAAAATCCGATAAATCCCGACGGGTTGTTCGATTTACCGACGGCGCCCTCCGAGCCGCTGGCGCAGCCCCTCGATGACGCGGCGCGCCTCCGCTCCCGGGCGGCCGTGCGGCCAGAGGGCCACCACCTCCACGCGCTGCGGCTCCTCCTCGCGCAGGGGCCACACGGCCACGTCCTCGGGGAAGGGCTGGAGGGCGCGCAGGTCCGGCGCGATGGCGCAGGCGCGGTAGGCCCGGAGAAGCTCGTAGAGGTGGAGGAAGCTCTCCACGCGCGCCACCTCGCGCACCGTCACCGCGTGCGCGGCGAAGCGGGCCGCATTGGCACTGCCGTACGGGTCGTTCCTCAGCCAGTCGACGAAGGCGTGGCCCTGCAGATCGCGCACGTGGAGGCTGCGCCGGCCGTGTGCCTCGCGCGCGAGTGTGCTGTCCGGGCCGGCCAGCACCGCGAAGGGCAGGGTGAGGAGGGACTCCGTCTCCACACCGCGATGCGGCGGCAGCGGCGTGAAGCCGAGCGCCAGGTCCAGCTGCCCCGCCTGCACTCCGCGCACGAGCTCGTAGGCGCTGCCGAAGCTCGCCACCAGCTTGAAGCCGGCGCGTGCGGCGTCGCGCGCGACTCCGCCCAGCAGCAGGCTGGACACGGTGGGGTTGAGGCCGAGGCGCAGGCTGGCCTCGGTGCTGGCGAGGTCCCGCAGCCGCTTGACGTCCAGCTGCTGCAAGGGCGTGCGGGTGCCCTCGTAGAGGCGCTCGCCGCGCGCGGTGAGGTGGAGGCGGCGTCCGGGGGCTCGCTCCAGCAGGGGCTCGCCTCCTGCCAGTGCCTCTTCCAGTGCGCGCAGGTGCTCGCTCACCACGGAGCGCGCGACGCCGAGGTGCTCGGCGGCCGCGTCCAGGCTTCCCGCCTCCACGGCGGCGGCGAAGGACTCCAGCCAGACGAGGTGTCGCTGCAGCTTGCGCGGGGGCATGGGGTGCGCAGCGAGAAGGACCCTCGGGTGCGCACGGGGAGCGTATCGGACGGAGGCGCTGGTGCGCGAGAGCGGGCGGGGCCGACGCGGCGACGAGGGCCCGGCGTCAGGCCACGTCGCGCCACCACGCGGAGGCGTCCGGCACTTCGCTCAGACGCACCTGCTGGCCGAGCCTCGGAAGGAGGAGCCGTGCTCCCTCCACCGGCGCGTGCTCCTTCAACGTCATGATGGGCTCGTCCCACGCGTGGATGCCCAGGTCGAAGGTGCCCCAGTGGATGGGCAGGAGGTGCCGCCCCTCCAGCTCCCGGTGCGCGCGCAGCGCGTTCTCCGGACCCAGGTGGATGTCGCCCCAGGAGGGGTGGTAGGCGCCAATCTCCAGCATCGTCAGGTCGAAGGGCCCCAGGCGCCGCGCGATGTCCGCGAAGCCCGGATGGTAGCCACCATCCCCACCGAAGTAGACGCGGTGCGTGCGCCCGAGCACCGCCCACGACGTCCACAGCGTGCGGTTGCGGTCGAACAACCCACGCCCCGAGAAGTGCTGCGCCGGGGCAGACACCAGCCGAAGGCGGCCCGCCACGAGCGTGGCCTCCTCCCACCAGTCCAGCTCGTGGATGCGCTCGGGAGCAACGCCCCACCGCTCGAGGTGGGCGCCCACGCCGAGGGGGACGTAGAAGGGCACGCGCGAGCCGCTGCGCACCATGAACTCGATGAAGCCGCGGTCCAGGTGGTCGTAGTGGTCGTGCGAGATGAGGACCGCGGTGAGCTCTGGCAGCTGCTGCAACGCCAGTGGGACCGGCTGGAAGCGCGCGGGCCCCACGCGCTGGGAGGGTGAGGCCCGCTCGGACCACACCGGGTCCGTCAGCAGCCGCGCCCCCTCCAGCTCCAGGAGCACCGACGAGTGCCCGAGCCAGCACACACGCACGTCATCCTGCGCGGGCGCCGTGAAGAACCCGCGCGTGAGCGGCACGCTGGGAAGGGGGGCCGAGGGCCGCCTCCTGTCCCTGTTCGTCAGCCACTCCCGGGTCACGGCGAGGGAGCTGCCCCGGTGCATCACCCTCGTCGGGAGCGCGTTGTGGAAGACGCCGTCGCGGAAGTTCGGCGAGCGACGGATGCGCTCCAGACGGCTCTCACGGTGTTGCGCCATTCCAACTCCTCCGGTTGCTTCAAGCCTTCATTCGCCCTTCGACCTGGAGGGCGTCCTTCACCGCCGGGCGTGACGCCACCCGGCCAGCGTAGGCCTGGACCTCAGCGTGCCTGGACAGGTCCACATCCACGAAGCCCGCCCAGTTCAGGACTGTGAAGAGGTAGGCATCGGCGACGGTGAACTGCTCACCAAGGAGGAAGGTGCGGCCCTTCAGCTGGGTGTCCAGCCACTCCAGCCGGCGGGAGAGGTTCTCGCGCGCCGCCTCCTTCTGCTCTGCGGGCAGGTTCCGCTTGAAGAGCGTCCCGAAGCCCTTGTGCAGCTCCGTGGCGATGAAGTTCAGCCACTCCTGCAGGCGGTAGCGCTCCATCGTCCCGTTGGGGGGCGCCAGCTTCGCCTCGGGCTTGTGGTCCGCCAGGTACTGCACGATGGCCGCGCCCTCCGTGAGGAGCTGTCCGTCGTCCAGCTCGAGGGCCGGCACGTAGCCCTTGGGGTTGACGGCGGTGAAGTCCGCGCCGCCCGCTGTCGTCTTGGTGCGGAGGTCCACCTTCACGAGCTCGACCGGGAGGCCGAGCTCGCGAATGACGATGTGGGGGGAGAGGGAGCACGCGAACGGGCTGAGGTACAAGCGCATCGTGAGGGGTCCTTGTGCTGCGGGAGGCCGGATGACTAGCCACGGGCCACGGAGGACGCCAGCTCAACGACCGCGCGCGAACGTGCGTGAAGGCGATGGGTCTGGACCCGCCCGGGTGGAGGGCAACCCGCCGGGCGGCGCTCGAAGCGGGACGTCGGAGGCCACCGCCGCGGGCGTGGAGCTGGCCGCCTCTGCCCCGTACCTGCTCACGCCTGGTCCGCGCCACGCCCTCTTCGAGCGGCTCCACCGGTTCGGGTGCCGCTGCTGTCGCGGCCTCGCGCCCCACCGACTCCAGCGCCTCGGCCACCGCTTCCATCTCCGCCTGAAGCTGCGCGACGCTGCTGCGCAGGAGGCCATCCGCCTCGTCCGCGGAGGCCGCGCTGGCCGAGCGCACGCGCAGCACCTGGGCGCGGAGGTTCTGCAGCACGTACACCAGCCGCGTCTGCTCGGCGGCCAGACGCGAGGCTGCGGTGCGGAGCTCTTCGCGCTGGCTCAACTGAGCGTCGAGAGCGGCGAGCGCACCCTGGAGGCGCTCGCGGGTCACCGCGTCGTGCTCCATGGTGACACGCGCCTCGAGCTGCTGTCGCTCGTGTCGCAGCCGCTCCGTCTCTTCGGGTGGGTTGAGGCGCCGCAGCTCCGCCTCGCGCCGGACGAGCGTGTGGAAGCTGCTGCGCAGCGACGCCATGGTGGCCTCCGGGCGCTGCAGCACCTCGCCCAACATCGCCGGACCCTCCTTCAGTTCACTGAGGATGGCGTCGCAGAGGGCGTCTGCCTCGGCGGTGGGTCCGGGGGCCCGCAGCTGAGGTGCCGGGCCCTCCTGTGTCCCGGAGGCGGGGACGGCCTCTCCCTCGGGGAGCGCGGCTCCGTCCTCGCGCCGTGCCGAGAACGCGCGCGCCGCGGTCGTTCCGAGTCCGAGGGCGACGAAGACCATCCACCACATGTCGCCGCGCAGAGCGAAGCCGAGGCAGACCAGCGCGGCAATGGCGTACACCACGCCAGTGGCCGGGCCCGGCGCCTGAGCCCCGCTGCGCGCGGCTTTCCACTCACGACGCTGCAGCTTCGCGGCGTGCCGGGCCTCCCACTTGACGCGCCGGGCCTCCCACTTGATGCGCTTGTACTCCCACTTGCTCTGGCGGTCGCCCACGGCGCGAGCCTAGCAGGTCGTTGAAGGCCTCGTTCACAGCGTGTCCCGAGCTTCCGCTCGCCTTGCTGCCCCCTGGCAGCTCGGGGCATCGTCGGGCCTCTCGCTATTGAGTGGCCCCTGAGAGCCCGGCGCGGTCCGCCGCCAGTCGGCCGAGCACGGACCAGTCCAGCGCCCCCATTCCGCGCGCCACGCCCTCGAGGAAGTGGTCGTGCACGAGGCTGGCGAGCGGCATCGGGGCCTGGAAGTCCCGCGCCGCCTCCAGCGCCAGGTGCAGGTCCTTGAGCCCCAGCCGCAGGGCGAAGCCGGCAGGCGTGTACTTCTCTGCGGCAATCAGCCCGGCGTAGTTCTCGAAGACGGGAGAGCGGGCGAACACGGAGCGGAACAGCTCGAGGAACGTCTCCGGCGCGATGCCTGCCTTGCGCGTGAGCGCAAACGCCTCCGACAGCGCCTCCATCATCGAGGCGATGAGGAAGTTGCCCGAGAGCTTCACCACGTTCGCCTGCGAGGGCCGCTCGCCGAGCACCGTGAGCCCGCGTCCGAGCGCCTGGAGCAGCGGCAGACAGCGGTCTACGTCCCGCTTCGCTCCGGCGGCCACCACCCACAGCTGCCGCGCCTGCGCCGCCTCGGGGCGGCCGAACACCGGGGCAGCGACGTACTCCTGGCCCGCACGCGCGTGTGCATCCGTGAGCCGCTCGGAGAGCGCCACGGAGATGGTGCTGCAGGAGACATGGACCGCGCCGCGCTCGAGGCCGGCGAGCAGTCCGCTGTCACCGAAGACCACCGGCTCCACCGCGGTGTCGTCCGCCAGCATCGTGAGGACGACCTCCGCGCCTCGCGCCGCCTCCGCCGGCGACCCCGCGACTTGCGCCCCCTGCGCGCGCAGTGGCTCTGCCTTCTCGCGCGAGCGGTTGTACACAGCGAGGGTGTGACCGGCGGCGAGCAGGCTCGCAGCCATCGGCGCACCCATGTGTCCCAGCCCGACGAAGCCAACCTTCATGGACTCCTCCGTGGTTGTTTCACGCGAGCAGGACAGCGCGAGCCCGCACCTCGCCCCGCTTCAGCCGCCCGAGCGCCTCCTCGGCATGGGCGAGCGGGAACGTCTCCACCACCACCTTCACCTTGCCGGCCGCGGCCAGCGCGAGCAGCTCGCCCGGGCCCGGCTGCGGCGTCGGCACGTCCTGCACGCGCAGGGGATGTGTCTCGATGGGAGCGGGGGTCTCGAGCAGCACGGCCTTCATGCGCGGTCCCTGGGGTGGGGTGGGAGACGGGTTC
>JAKEEX010000594.1 GCA_022616315.1 Myxococcaceae bacterium | reverse complement strand
GCTCTCGCCCGCCATGGCTCGCGCCATCTTCTCGGCCATGACCTCCGAACCCGCCTGGAGGAAGTGCCCACGTGCACGGGCGTACTCGCCGGTCTGCGCGAGCGCGAGCCCCAGGTAGTTGTGCGCCTTCACGTGGTCGGATGCGAGGTCCGTTGCGGTCTCGAGCTCCTGCACGGCCCTCGGCAGCGCGCCGGACTTCAGGTGGACGAGGCCGAGGTTGACCCGCAGCGTGGCGTCCACGGGATTCTCCCGAACGAGGCGCTCGTAGATCTCCGCGGCACGGTCCAGGAGGCCGAGCTTGAAGCAGCAGAGCCCGAGCAGGTTCTGCGCCTTCTCGCTTCGGGGTTGCAGCGCGTGTGCGGCCTCCAGGTGCTCGCGGGCCTCCAGGAGATTTCCCGCCGCGAGCAGCTCTTCGCCCCGTGAGAGGCACTCCTGGAACTCCTCGTCTGCGGGGCCAGGCTTGCCCCGGAGCATGGCACGCGTCGTCACCGGAGGCCTCAGAGCTGCGCGGGCGCCGGCGCATCTGCCTCGGCGGAGGCCTCCTCGCGCGCGAGCTGCTCCTTGTACTGGTAGTACAGCTTCAACACCTTGCGCACGTACGCCTGCGTCTCCGCGTACGGAGGGATGTTGCCGCCGTACTTCTTCACGGCATCCGGGCCCGCGTTGTACGCGGCCACCATCTTCACCATGTCCCCGGAGTAGAGGTTGGCGAGCACCCGGAGGTAGCGGGTGCCACCCTCGATGTTCTCGCGCACGTCGAAGATGTCCTTGACGTACATCTCCTGCGCGGTCTGCGGCATCAGCTGCATCAGCCCGCTCGCCCCCACGTGGGACACGGCGTTCGCGTCGTAGTTGCTCTCTGCGTGCATGACGGCGCGCACGAGGCTCTCGGGGATGCGGTAGCGCTGGCTGGCGGAGCGGATGGCGGCGTTGATGTCCTCATCCGACACGCGGCGCGCGGAAGGCACGGAGCCCGAGGGCGGCGGCGCCGCGCGGAACGTGCCCTTCAGCTTCCGGGCGCGCTTCGCACCTGCGGGCGGCACGTTCGTGTAGATGATGGTGCCGTCCTTCTCCTCGTAACGGTAGATGCCCTCCGCGCGGACCGCGAGCGGCACCGTCGAGAAGAGTAACGTCGTGACTGCGAGCAGCGTGCGCATCAGGTTCCAGGGGGACGCCCCCCGCGGAGAGTGCCCATGCACGCCCCGGGGGAGAAGGAGCTCCGCGAGCTTAGCGTTCCGGCCTTAACCACTCAAGAAATCGCCTTGTTTCCGGCACTTAGCCGCATTAGAGCGGCTCCATGGTCCACCGGTACGACTTCCTGGTGCTCGGCGGGGGAGTAGCGGGGCTGTCGTTCGCGCTGAGAGCGGCCGAGCACGGCAGCGTGGCGGTGCTCACCAAGCGGGAGCGTCACGAGGGCAATACGGCCTGGGCCCAGGGGGGCATCGCCGCGGTCCTGGCCCCCAATGACAGCTTCGAGAAGCACGTGGAGGACACGCTCGTCGCGGGCGCCCACCTCAACCACCTGGATGCGGTGGAGGTGACGGTGCGCGAGGCTCCGGAGCGCATCCGGGAGCTGGTGTCCCTGGGCGCCGAGTTCAATCGCCGCGCCGGTGGCGAGTTCGACCTCACCCGGGAAGGCGGCCACTCCGCGCGTCGCATCGTCCACTCGGGGGACATCACGGGCCGGGAGGTGGAGCGGGCCATGCTGCAGGCCTGCGACGACCGCGGGGACATCACCTTCTTTCCCAACGCGGCCGCCATCGACCTCATCCTGGACCGGCGCGCCACGCCGGGGGCTGCGAGCCGGTGTCTCGGTGCGTACGTCCTGATGGCAGACGGGCGCATCGACACGTTCCTCGGGCGGATGGTGGTGCTGGCCACGGGTGGCGCGGGAAAGGTCTACCTCTACACGTCCAACCCGGACGTGGCGACCGGCGACGGCGTGGCCATGGCGTACCGGGCGGGCGCGCAGGTGGCAAACATGGAGTTCTACCAATTCCATCCCACCTGCCTCTTCCACCCGGAGGCCAAGAGCTTCCTCATCAGCGAGGCCCTGCGTGGAGAGGGCGGCAGGCTGCGGCTCCGGACGGGCGAGAGCTTCATGGAGCGCTACCATCCCCTGGGGGCGCTCGCCCCCAGGGACGTGGTGGCACGGGCCATCGACGCGGAGCTCAAGCGGACGGGCGCCGAGTTCGTGCACCTGGACATGACGCACCTCGGGCGCGCCTTCCTGATGGAACGGTTCCCCAACATCTACGCCACGAGCAAGGCCTTCGGCATCGACATGGCCGCGCAGCCCATCCCCGTGGTGCCGGCCGCGCACTACCAGTGCGGCGGGGTGGTGACGGACCTGTTTGGCCGCACGACGCTCCGGGGGCTCTACGCCATCGGGGAAGTGGCTCACACGGGCCTGCATGGAGCCAACCGCCTGGCCTCCAACTCGCTCATCGAGGGGTTGGTCTTCGGGCACCGCGCGGTGGGGGCGGCCGCGCAGGAGCTCGCGTCCCTTCCCGCCGTGCAGGAGAGCGTGCCGGAGTGGGACCCCGGCTCGGCCGTGGACTCCGACGAGAGCGTCGTCGTGACGCAGAACTGGGACGAGGTCCGGCGGGTGATGTGGAACTACGTCGGCATCGTCCGCACGGGCAAGCGCCTCATGCGCGCGCGGCGGAGGTTGGACCTGCTGCGCGAGGAAATCCGCGAGTACTACTGGCGCTTCAAGGTCACCCGGGACGTCATCGAGCTGCGCAACATCGCAGACGTGGCGCACCTCATCGTGGAGTGCGCCAGCCGACGGAAGGAGAGCCGCGGGCTCCACTACACGCTCGACTACCCGGGGACGGACGACCACAACTGGATGAAGGACACCGTCGTCTCCCGCGAGCCCTGACGCCATGTCCGACCACGAGCCCACCGGACACGGAGGCCCCGCTGGCGCAACCACGCCCGAGCACTACCCGCGGGAGGTGCGCACAGCTCTGCCTCCGCTGTTCTGCACCCTCGTCATCGGGTGCTCGGCGGTGGTCTTCCTCCTGAACGAGTTCACCGGGTTGCTCCAGTCGGTGACGCGGCTTCCGGACGGACGGCCCGTGCTCATTGGCCTGCTCGACCTGTACGGGCCGGACGTCGTCGCAGGACAGTGGTGGCGGGTCCTCACCACCGCGGTGGACCACCACGACCTGCTGCACCTGGTCCTCAACATGTCCGTCGTGTGGACGCTCGGCACGGGGCTCGAGCGACAGATGGGCACCGCGCGCTTCGCCGTGGTGTCGCTCATCACCGCCCTCGGCTCGGCGACGCTCGTGCTGCTCCTGGACTTCGACAGGCCGACGGTCGGTGCCTCGGGGATGATCCTCGGCTGGGCCGGCGTGCTGCTCCCGCTCGCGACGCGTGAGGCGCGCCGGTCACTCATCACCTGGCTCGTCCAGATCGCCATCATCAGCTTCCTGCCGTTCGTGAGCTGGAGCGGTCACCTCGGAGGTTTTCTCGCGGGGCTCGTGTGTGGCTTCGTGCTGAAGCGCGGTCCCCGGTCCTTCCACCTGACCGCGCCCCTGCTCGTCCTCGCCGCGGCAGCTGCCGTGTTCATCGCCACGCGCGTGGCCAGCGGGCGGTGACGCGGTCGAGCCGCCCCGTGCGGCCTCAGGGCGCCGAGACCGCCATCTCCGCCTGCCCGAGGGGCGAGGCGATCTGGAGCGTCACCTGCTCGGTGCCGGGTGGAATGACGGGCTGCCCCGCCACCTCGCGGGGGAAGCGCACGCGATAGGCCGTCCAGAAGGTGTCCATGTACGGGTAGAGCGCCCGCATGGGCAGGTTTGCCCGGCCGATGCGCTCCACCCCGAGGGGCAGGACCGAGCCCGCCGGTGTCACCAGGGCAATGCGCCACACGGTCCCCTTGCGGTCGAGGTCGTCGAACTGGGGGGCGTTGACGTGCGCGCCGAGGAAGAACTCGTGGGACTCGGCGTCCTCGCGGCGCTCCTGGTCCAGGCGCGACTCCAGCTCCGTGAGCGTCTCCGAACGGAAGGCAGACAGGCGTCGTGCCCGTGCCTCCCGGAACGTGGGGGACTGGAACGTCGTCGCGAAGAAGGCGCGTGTGTCGAAGCGGGCGTAGACCTCCGCTCGCCCGGAGTAGCGATTGAGGAGCTGCGTGTACACACGCTCCGCCTCCGCCTCCGGCAGCGTGGGTCCGGGCTCGCCCACCGTCGGAGGCCGCATCGCGCAGCCGGCGCACAGGAGCGCAGTGAGCGCGGCGAGGTGGGTGATGGCGCTCGGAAAGGAACTCGGTTTCACGGCCCCCTCACCCTGTCCTTCTCCCAGGGGGAGAGGGGATTTCCCGCCCACTCACCCTCACGCTCTCCGGGGTGGAATCGGGAGGGACTCGAGGTAGGCGACGAGCTCGGCGGGATAGCGCAGCTGCATCAGGAGCTCCGCGCGGCGCCCTTCGTCGAGCGACTGGAAGACGTCTGCGAGGAGCGCGAGGTCCTGGTTCAGCGCACCCAGCCGCGCGGCCACGTCTGCCGCGAGCTCGTCCGCGTCCACCTCCGACTCGTCATCGTCGTCGGGCGCGCCCTCGTCGTCCGGCTGCAGCGCCTTGTCGAGCATGTCGCGAGCGGCCGCGAAGAGACGGCCCTCCGCTGCCAGCCGCTCTCGCGTCGACTCGAGCTCCGTGGCATCCACCGGAGCGGCGTGGATGGCCGCCGCGAGGGACATCAGCAGCGCGTCCTCGTCGCCGAGCTCCGTGTGCACGCGCGCGAGCACGAACTCGCGCTGAAGGAACCGGAGCGCCGCCACACGCCGGAAGCCGGACACCACCTGGAAGCGGTCCGGCCCCTGCAAGCGCACGTCCACCGGGAAGAGCTGTCCCACGCGCGCGATGTCCGTCGCGAGCAGTGAGACGTCCCCGGCCGCGCGCACCTGGAACGTGGTGTCGTCGTCGATGCGGTCCAGCGCGATGAGCGCTGGGGCCACCTGTGCACGGCGGCGCACGCCCACCTCGGCCTCGTGCCGGGGGGCGGGCGAGGCGGCGTCGGTTCCCTCGTCTTCGCCGGCGTCCTCGACGGAGGTCGGGCCCGAGGGGGCGGTCCGACCGAAGGCCGCAATCAGTCGCAGCGGCGCCGGAAGCTCCCTCTGGGCGGGTGCCGGAGGCTCCGCCGCGGCGAGTGGTTCCGGGGAGCGGCTCGGCTCTGCGGGCTCATCCTCGGCGGAGCTGGTCGCGAAGACCTCCTCTGCCTGGGGAGCCGGGCCGCTGCGGGACTCCAGCGCGGGCCACGCAAAAGCCTCGACCGCCGGCGTCGAAACCTCGCTGGTGGGAGGCGACGCAGTGGCGCCGTCCTCCCGGACCTCCGGCGACGCCTCGCCCGCGAGGGACTGCTCACCATTGAGTGGGTTGTCACCTGGCATGTGTGGACCGGCGCTCGGGCTGCCCCTCCGTGGAGATCAGCGTCCAATGTCCCCAGTCTGCCACGGCGCCGGCCACCCCGCGTACCTTCGTGCGCGGGAGTCGGATCCCGGCACGAGGGGTATGGGGGCGAGCGGCGCCCCCTCCTGCGTACGTCTCTAGCGGCCCTTCGTCGCCTTTCGGACGACCACCTTCTTCTTGGCGCCGGCGGCCACCACGGGAGGCGCCGGGGGGGTCGCGGGCGGCGCGGTGCGCCCGGCCGGAGGAGGAGGCGGCAGCGGCTTGCTGCCCGGGCGTGCGGGCGCGGGAGGCGGGGTCGGGGCGCGCAGCGGCGTCACCGTGCGTGCGGTGGTCGCCGGAGCCCGAGCGGGAAGCGCGGGGAGCGTGCGGCCAGGAACCGCCGGGCGCGCCACGGGACGCGCGATCGGACGCTCGGCGGCAGTCCGGCCCGGCTCCGCCTCGCCCATGTCCACGCGGCCGCGGAAGCTGGCACCGTCCACGATGATGACGCGCGGCGCGCGGATGTCGCCCACCATGCGGCCGTCGCGGGTGAGCTCCACGCTCTCGCTCGCCGTGATGTTGCCCACCACCACGCCGCTGACGATGGCGTTCCTCACCGTCACGTTCGCCTTCACCACGCCGGACGTCTCGACGATGAGCGTGCGGGACAGGCTCAGCTCGCCCTCCACGCGGCCACGCACCGTGAGGTCCTCGTCACCCGTCAGCCTGCCGCTGATGAGGATGGACGGACCGATGACGGTGTTCTCACCCACCACAGGGGATTCCTTTGGGATGGCCATCGGCTCAGCGCTCCTTCACGTCCATGTCGACGTTGCCCTTGAAGGACGCACCGTCGGCAATGAGGATGCGCGGGGACTTGATGTCGCCCACCACGCGGCAGTCGGACTTCAGCTCGACCTTGTCGCTGGCGAGGATGTTGCCCGTGACGCGCCCGGCAACCTCGACGTTCTGCGTCTCGATGTCCGCCTCGACCACGCCGCTGCCCTCGACGAAGAGGCTCTCCTTGAGCTGGATCTTCCCCTTCACGGTGCCCTGGATGACCAGGTCCTCGTCGCCGGAGATCTCCCCGTCGATGACGATGCTCGAGCCGATGATCGTGTTGGCCATGTGTTCCTCGGATGGATGCCTATGGGTCCACCGCGGGGCATCCGCGGCGGCGTGAACCTTCACCGCCGGAGACCCACGTGCTCACGCGGCGCCCCCAGGCGAGAACCTCGTCTTCAGATGTCGTCCGGGAGCTGGACTTCCATCTCGATGGAGCCGTTGAACACCGCCCCATCCTCGATGACGACGCGCGGCGCCTTCACGTCACCCGCAACCTTCGCGGACGCGTTGATGGCCACGCGGGACGAAGCGTCGATGTTGCCGCTGGCCTCACCGTTGATGGTGAGCACCTCGGCCCGGATGTCCGCCTGGACATGGGCGGTGCTCTCGATGGTCAGGTGGTTCTTGAGGGCAATCTGGCCCTCCACCCTCCCCTCGATGACCAGGTCCCCACCGCCGGTGAGGCTCCCCTTGATGACGATTCCCTTGCCGATGATGCCGCTCTGCTCGCCCTGCGCCATTCAGCTCGCCTCCGTTGCTCCCCGCCGTCCTGCCACGCCGCCCAGCAGAGTCCGAAGGTATGTCAACTGGCGGACAAGATCCAGCCATAGATGGAGCTCCAGATAGCCGTGACACCGCAGCGAGCGCTGCCGCCAGCTGGAGGCGCAGGTAGGCGCTGTCCTCGTCCGTGACGAGCGCCAGCCGGAGCTCGTCCACGGCGCGCTGGTGGTCGCCCTCCGCCTGGGCAAGCCGGGCCCGGAGGAAGTGCGCATACGAGGCGGAGGACGCGGAATCGGCGTCCATCGTCGCCGCGGAGTGGGCCTCCCGCACGGCCTCCGGATCCGGCGCGGGCCTGCGCGCGGGCTGCGCCACTGCGAGTGCGGGCGCGAGGAGGGCCAGGTAGGAGAAGCGCATCCGCGCACGAGTCTACCGCCACGATGCGCGGACGCACCTGTGCTCAGGTGGGGGACGTGTCCAGCAGCGCATCCAGCGCACCCGCCACCGTGCCTGCGTGGACCGCGAGGTCCATGGTTGCGCTGCGCCAGCCCACCTTCGTCGCCTGCTCGAGGCCAGGTCTGAGGCGCGCCACGACCGAGTGGGACTGGGTGGGACTCGCCTCCGGCAGGAGGAGGACGAGCACCCCATCCCCGAGGTGCGCGAGCACGTCCGGCACCCGCGAGTGCTGGCGGACGAGCTGGGCCACCGGTCGCGCCAGGTCGCTGAGCGCCACGTCGGGCCGGAGCGCGAGGAGCGTGAGAGGGCGGCGGTGCCGGCGGGAGCGCGCGAGCTCCTGCTCCATGCGCATGAGGAGCCCGGAGCGGTCATGGAGACCGGTGAGTGGATCGCTCCCGGAGCGGCGCAGGAGGGCCTGGCTGCGGACGAGCTCGCGCTCGGCCGAGCGCAGCTTCAGGGCGCGCTCCACGCGGTGCATCAGCTCGAGGGGCTGGAAGGGCTTGCCGAGGCAGTCCACCGCGCCGAGGTTGAGCGCGCGCACCTTGTCCGCCACGCCCTGGTGCGCGGTGAGGAGGATGACCGGGATGTCCGCCGTGTCCGCGGAGGACTTGAGCGCCTGCGCCGCGTCCAGGCCATCCACCCGGGGCAGGAAGACGTCCATGACCACGAGGTCCGGATGCAGCGCGCGCGCCTTCGCGAGGCCTTCTGCGCCGTCGCGCGCCACCTCCACGCGGTAGCTCGCGCGGAGGGTGTCGGTCAGGAGCGCGGCGACCGCGGGCTCGTCCTCCACCACGAGCACGCGCGGCTGGCCCGCATCCTCGGCGGAGCGGGCCTGTGCGGGCGCCTGCCGGGCCCCTTCGCGGGCGAGGGGCACGGTGAAGACGAACGCCGCCCCTCCACCGGGCGGGGTCTCGGCCCAGATCTCTCCGCCGTGCAGCTCCACGAACTCCTTGCAGATGGCCAGGCCCAGCCCCGTCCCCTTCGGGCCGTGGCGGTAGCGGTCGAAGACGAGCGGGAGCTCCGCTGCGGGGATGCCCTGGCCGTCGTCCTGGACCACCACGCGCGCCACCTCACCATCCGGGCGCATGAGCCGCCGGACGTGCACCACCACGCTGCCCGCTTCGTGGGCATGCTGGATGGCGTTGGTGACGAGGTTCTGCAGGACCTCGTGGAGCTTGAGCGCGTCCCCCACCACGGACAGCGACTCGGCGCACTCCGCACGGAGCGTCACGCCGCGCTCGGAGGCGAGGATTCCCAGCTCCGCCACGCAGTCCTGCGCGAGCGCGGAGACGTCCAGGAGCCGCGGCTCGATGGACAGCCGCGCGGCCTCGCCTTTGCCGCGCTCGAGCAGCGACTCGACGAGGTCGAGGATCTTCTTGCCCTGCCGGATCATGGCCTCCGCGGAGCCCCGCTGCGGGGCGCCGAGGGCGTCTCCCTCCAGGAGCAGCCGGCCGTGGCCGAGCAGCACCTGCAGCGGCGCACGGAGGTCGTGGCTGCAGACCGCGATGAGCTCGTCCTTGAGCTTGTTGAGGTCGCGCAGGCGGCGGTTGGCCTCGCTGAGCTCGCGATAGCGGTCCACGTAGGCGCTCTCGAGCTCGTCCCGCTTGCGCTTCACGGCGGTGTGGAGCCGCGCGTTGCGCACCGAGTTCGCGAGCGCCGCGCCCACCGCGCGTGCGAACTCCTTCTCCTCCTCGCCGAACGACGCGTCCGACCCGGCCATGCGGAGGAAGAGGGCGCCGAGCAGGTCGTCCTGGCAGATGAGGGGCTGGACGAAGAAGCTCCGCACGCCGAGCGGCATGATGAGCTCGCGCACCTCGGCCAGGAGCGGGTCGCGCGAGGAGTCCTCGATGTGCAGCGCCTGCCGCGTCTCCAGCGCGCGGCGCACCTCCGGGTAGCGCGCCAGGTCGATCTGGATGGGCTTGAAGTTCTGGACCTCGAGCGAGGCCACCACGCTCGCGCTGCGAGGGCTCTTTCCCTCCACGAGCACCACCGAGCAGCGGTCCGTCTTGATGACCTTGCCGATCTTCTCCACGGCGAGCGTCAGGATCTCCTCGAGCTCCAGCGACGACGCGGCGGCCTGGCTGATCTCCAGCAGCGTCTCCAGCCGCAGCCGGGCCCTCGCCTCGCGCTCCACGAGCCGGCGCGAGCGCAGGGCGCTCTCGAGCCTCGGGGCGAGCTCCTGCGCGCTGCGGACCACGTCGTCCACGCCGAGCTTGAGCACGGCACCCGCCCGCCCGCGGCGCACGTCCGCGAGCACCGGCACCTCGCGCAGGAGAGGTGACTCGCGGATGACGGCCAGCGCCTGCGCCGCGGCCTTCGAGCCGCCCTCCACGAGGATGGCCTCGGGCCGGATCTGCGCCGCAGCCTGGGCGATGGAGGCCGCAGACTCCGCCACCGCGCACTCGAACCCGCTGCCTGCAAGCTGGGCGAGCAGGCCCTCGGGCCCCTCGTGCGGTCCGACGACGAGGATGCGCCCACGGTGGGGCTGGACCGCAGGGGTCATGGAGGCACCGTCCACGAGGACGCCAGCCCGCTCGTCTTGCGCTCGTGGCTCACGCTGCATCGTGCCGGCATCATGCCGGCCTTTCCGGATTTCACCAAGCCGGACCGGACGGTTGGGGCCCCGACGGGCAGCCGAGAGTCTCATGCGCTTCAGCGGGTGCACCACAGCAGCGCTTCGACGTTGCCCGCAGGTCCGGGGATCGGCGAGTCCATCACACCGCGCGGAGTGAGCCCGAGTGCGCGCGCCTCGGCGCTCACCGCGTCGATGGCCTCCTGGCGCGCGGCAGCGTCTCGCACCACGCCCCCCTTCCCCACCTTCTCGCGTCCCACCTCGAACTGGGGCTTCACGAGCGCCACGAGGAGGCCACCCGGCCTGAGCCGGGGGACGAGCGACGGGAGGACGTGGCGGAGCGAGATGAAGCTGACGTCCACGACGATGGCGTCCACGGGCTCGGGCAGGTCCTCGTCGGTGAGGTAGCGCGCGTTGACACGCTCGCGCGAGCGCACGCGTGGGTCGGTCCGCAGCTTCTCGTGGAGCTGGCCATACCCCACGTCGATCGCGTGGACGAACGCCGCGCCCTCCTGGAGGAGACAGTCCGTGAAGCCACCGGTGCTCGCTCCGATGTCCGCGCACGTCAGCCCACGCACGGAGAGTCCGAAGTGGTCCAGCGCCGCCTTGAGCTTGAGGCCTCCGCGGGACACGTAGGGCAGCACCTCGCCCTTGAGGCGTAGCTCCGCGTCCACCGGGACGAGGGCTCCGGGCTTGTCCACACGCTGGTCGTCCACGACCACCTGGCCGGCGAGCACGAGCGCCTGCGCCTTCGCGCGGGACTCCGCGAGCCCACGCTCCAGCACCAGCACGTCCACGCGCTCCTTCCGCGGCCTCAAGGTGTCCCCACCAGCGCCTCACCCGCGCTCCGGAGGCCCGCCGCGTCCAGGCCCAGGCCGGCGCGTTGGGTGCGGGCGTCTCCATGCGGCACGAAGGCGTCCGGGAGGGTGAGGCAGCGCACTCGCGGCGACAGGCCATCGGCGGCGAAGCGCTCGAGCACCGCCGAGCCGAGCCCACCGTGCGCGCCCTCCTCCACCGTGAGCACGCGTCCACATGCGGCCGCCTCGCGCAGCGCCTCTGCGTCCAGCGGCGTGACGAAGCGCGCGTCCAGGACACTCCAGGCGTGCCCTTCCGAAGCCTCGAGGGCGGTGAGCGCGAGCGGCCCGAGCGCCACCATCACGAGCTCGGGCGCAGACGCGCGCCGCAGCCAGCGCGCACCGCGGACCGGACCTGCGCGTGTCTCCACACCCGGTGGCGCCACCGGCAGCGTCCCGCGAGGGAAGCGCAGCACCGTGGGGCCCGCGGATTCGAGCGCGGTCGCGAGCAGTCCCTGCACGTCCTCGCCCACCACGGGCGCGCACAACGTCAGATTCGGCACCACCCGCAGCGCCGCCACGTCGTACGCGCCCTGGTGCGTGGCCCCGTCCGCGCCCACGAGCCCCGCCCTGTCCACCGCGAAGACCACCGGCAGTCGCGGGAGGCACACGTCGTGGATGACCTGGTCGAACGCGCGCTGGAGAAACGTCGAGTAGATGGCGCAGACGGGCCGAAGCCCCTCTGCAGCGAGGCCCGCGCAGAACGTCACGGCGTGCTGCTCGGCGATTCCCACGTCGAAGACGCGGTCCGGGAAGCGCGCCTTGAGCGCGGTGAGGGCGCTCCCCTCCAGCATGGCGGGCGTGACCGCCACCACACGCGCGTCACGCGCCATGGCCTCCTCGAGCGCCGAGGCGAACGCCTCGCTGAAGGTCCGCTGTCCTCCGCGCGAGCGCACGAGCTTCCCGTCCCGCCACTCGTAGGGGCCCATGGCGTGGCCGCGGGTGAGCGCGTCGGCCTCGGCGGGCGGGAAGCCCTTCCCCTTCTGGGTGAGGGCGTGCACCACCATGGGTCGCAGCGCCCGGCGTGCCTCGGTGAGCGCGTGCACCAGCGCCCCGAGGTCGTGTCCGTCCACCGGCCCCAGGTAGCTGAAGCCGAGCCCCTCGAAGAAGGTGCGCGCCGAGCGCGTGCGGAGCAGAGACGACACCGCGCCCACGTTGGGCGAGATGGACATCTGGTTGTCGTTGAGGACCACCACGAGCGGGTCTGCGCCGCCGCCGGCGTTGTTGAGGCCCTCGAAGGTGAGGCCTCCCGTGAGCGCGCCGTCCCCCACGACCGCGACGACGTGTCCCCCACGTCCGGCGAGCCGCTTGCCCACCTGCATGCCGAGGCCCGCTGACACCGCCGTGCAGGCGTGGCCCGCGAGCAGGGCGTCGTGCGGGCTCTCCGCGGGGTCCAGGAAGGGTCCGAGTCCCCCGGCCTGGCGCAGCGTCCCCATCCGCGCACGCCGTCCCGTCAGCAGCTTGTGCGCGTAGGCCTGGTGGCCCACGTCGAAGAGGATTCGATCGCGCGGCGAGTGGAAGACGCGGTGCAGTGCCACCACGAGCTCCACGGCGCCGAGGGACGCGCCGAG
>JAKEEX010000593.1 GCA_022616315.1 Myxococcaceae bacterium | reverse complement strand
GCGCACCGCTCCTGACCCTGGTCCTCCTCGCGTGCACCCCGGACACGCCTGGCTCGGGCTCCGAGCCGATGGGGACCTTCGTCTTCGAGCGCGCCACGCTCGTGCCCGAGGCCACAGACTGCTTCCAGGTGCCGGATGCCCCGGATGGAGAGGGCGGCTACGCGCTCATCCCCCAGCTGGACGGGAGCCCGCCCATGCTGGACGGGGGCTTCCCGCCGGCGGACTTCGCGCGCGAGCTCGAAGGGTTCGAGGGCACGTTCTCGCGCAAGAGGGACTCGGGTGATGCCGTGTTCACCCTGCGGGACATGGACCGCGCGGCCACCTTCGATGGCCAGGTGCTGAGCAGCACCGCCACCTCGCCGCGCCGCTTCGACGACGTGTGCGGCCCGAGGTGCAAGCTGACGCTCGAGGAGACGTTCACCGTCGCGCTGCTGAGCGCCAGCCAGGAGCAGGCCGTGGGCAGACGGTGTCCACCGGATGCGCTCGATGGGGGTGTGCCCGGCCCCGACGAGGACGCCGGCATCCGGCCACCGATGCAGACCTCTGGCGGCTTCGATGCCACCCGTGCGTGCGGTCTCCTCGTGGAGTCGGTGCAGCCGCAGCTGGATTGCACCTGCCGGGCCTGCACGGTGGTCTATCGCCTGGAGGGGAGTCGCAAATGAGCCGCAAGGCCGTCGTGCTTCTGTCCGGAGGGCTGGACTCGACGACTGTGCTCGCCATGGCGCGCGCGCGCGGCTTCTCGCCCGTTTGCCTCGCGGTGGCCTACGGGCAGCGCCACGCCGTGGAGCTCGAGCGCGCACGCAAGGTGGCACAGGCCATGGGCGCTCCCCTCCGCCTGGTGCACATGGACCTGCGCGCGGTGGGTGGCTCGGCCCTCACCGCGGACATCGAGGTGCCAAAGGACCGGCCCGCGGAGGAGATGGCGCACGGCATCCCCGTGACGTACGTGCCCGCGCGCAACACGCTCCTGCTCGCGCTGGCGCTCGGGCTGGCGGAAGTCGAGGGCGCCACGGACATCTTCATCGGCGTCAACGCGGTGGACTACAGCGGCTATCCGGACTGCCGCCCGGAGTTCATCCACGAATTCGAGCGGCTCGCGAACCTGGCCACGCGCGCGGGGGTGGAGGGACAGCACTTCACCGTCCACGCGCCGCTGTCCGGCCTCACCAAGGCCGACATCATCCGGGAGGGCGTGCGGCTCGGTGTGGACTACTCCCTCACGCTCTCGTGCTATGACCCGGACCCGCAGGGGCGCGCGTGCGGCCGGTGCGACAGCTGCCAGCTGCGGCGCAAGGGCTTTACGGAGGCGGGGGTGCCGGACCCCACCGTGTACGTGGAGGGAGCGCCGTGAACGGAATGCGTCTTGCCGCGGCAATCGTCCTCGCACCGATCGCGGCCGAGTCGGACCCTGCGGCGCTCGTCGAGGTCCGACAGCTCATCCCCGACGTCGTGCTGGACCTGCGCTACGCCACGAAGGCCAACTTCCTCGGTGAGCAGGTGTACCCGGACGGGT
>JAKEEX010000592.1 GCA_022616315.1 Myxococcaceae bacterium | reverse complement strand
GCGCACCGCTCGGATGCGGGGAGCTACTGATGTGCTCGGTCGTGCGCGCGCGCCACCCGCCTGCGGATGCGTGGTCGGTGCACGCGTGAGAACAGCGCCTTGCCCGAGCGACACGATGGGGAGCGGAGGCCGCAGAGCGCGGCAGGGACGTCAGCGCGGGATCCGACGGGACGCCGGCTCCTGCGCCTTGGGCATCCGGCTTCACACCGTCAGACCGACGTTGTCAGCCGCGGCGTCGCCGCCCCAGGAGACGCACCAGTGCGGCGAGTCCGAGCACACCCAGGGCGCTGGGGCCGCCCGGAACTGTGATGCACCCGTTTGCTCGTGCCTCCACGAGGGCGCCGGACGGCCCCGGCGCAGTCCCGGGCGCGGGCACGGTGAAGCTCGAGGGTGGAGCGGGCGCCGCCGGGGAGACGGCGCGGGTGCCGGCCACGTCCGTGGACACCACCTGGTAGTAGTAGGTCGTCCCGGGACTCAGCGCCGCGAGCGTCAGGCCGTGCACGGTGGTGAGCGCCGCGTCGCTGGCGCTGAGGACGAGGGCCTCTGGCGAAGTTCCATACACCACCTGCGCGTCGGTGGGCCGGTTGCTCGACCAGCTCACCCGCGCCGTCCGCTCGCCCACGGTCACCTCCGGCGTGGAGAGCTCGAGAGGGCTCGTGTCGTAGCCGAGGACATAGCTGCCGGGGAGCGCAGGGAAGCGGGCGTACGGCACGCCCTTGAGGCGCTCGAGGGTATACGTCACCGGCGTGCCCTCGCGCGCGACGCTCGCGAGCGCCCCCGTGGAGGAGACGGCGGGCACCATGCCTTCGAGCCCGCGCGCCCCCGCGCCCGCCACCACGCGGAACTGCAGCGCGGTGCCGTCCCAGGAGACGTCCTGGAACGAGGAGGCGCTCCTGCCATCCAGCCACTCCAGCAGCTGGCGGCTCGTCACCACCGGCACCCCGCGCTTCCTGGCGGATGCGACGATGGCGTCCGAGCCCTCATGGAAGGCCGAGTCCGTTTGCATGTTGGCCACGAAGACGCCAAAGAAGCCCTGAGGGCCGAGCGCCGCATCCAGCAGCGCGTCGATGGTGAAGGGGTACGACTGTCCTGACTCGTCCGTCATCTGGGTGGTGGCCTGGTAGACGTCGATGAGGGTGCCGTCCACGTCGGCAAAGCGCATGGGCAGCCCCGAGCCGGTGAAGACGCCGGGCCGGTCCTGCAGCCAGGCGGGCGGGAAGTAGTAGTAGTTGACGTCCAGCCGGATG
>JAKEEX010000591.1 GCA_022616315.1 Myxococcaceae bacterium | reverse complement strand
GGAGAGACCGCGCACGCGGTCTACGCACCGGGGCGCTACCACGCACGCCTCGCCGTCTTGGATGCCAAGGGGCTCGTCGCCTGGGAGGAGGTGGAGGTGGTGGTGTGGCAGGGCGACCGCGAGCCTCCCGAGTGCCGCGCGGCGGCGAGCATGGTGGACCCAACGACGTCCCCGGAGACGAAGTGGCTGTGGACGTCGAGCGCCGTCGCGCCCGCGGGCAGCGTCGCGAAGGTGGAATGGTGGCTGGACGGGCCGGATGGGAATTTCACCGGGACCGGGCGCGCGGTGTCCGCCTCGTACTCGATGCCCGGCTGGTACGGAGCCCTCGTCAAGGTGGTGGATGACGCGGGGCTGTCGTGCACGGACAGGTCCACGCTCGTGGTGCCCGGCGAGGGAGGCGCAATCCCGCCGCGCATCATCACCGTGCCGGGAACCGCTGCCCGGTGCGGGGAGGACTATGCGTACGGCGCGTCGGGGCCGCATGCCGTGGGCACGGGGCCGCTGACGTGGAGCCTGAAGGAGGGGCCCGAGGGACTCGAGGTGGAAGCGGACGGCACCTTCACGTGGCTCCCCACGCCCTCGCAGCGCGGGCCGCAAGCGGTGGCGCTGGAGGTGCACGGCCCGGCGGGCACGGACATCCAGACGTTCTCCGTGGAGGTGAGCTGCCCGGGCGAGCTGGGCTTCGGCACCGGCGGGTGTGGCGCGGCAAGTGGGGCCGTGGTGACTCCGGCGGTCCTCTTGTGGGTGATGGCGTTCCGTCGGTGGCGTTCACGGCGGCGGGTGTGACCGCGGGAGGAGTGTTGCCTGGTGGGCTCCGGCGCCCTCCCCCTGTCCCCCGGAGGCACCCAACCGTGAGAGACGAGAGGGACATGGGCATGCCGAGCGAGAACATCGTCATCACGGCGAAGGACCTGGAGCGGCTGCGCAGCCTCATCGACTCCACCGCCGATGAGCGCAGCCTCGCGGCGGCGGAGGCCCTGGACTCGGAGCTGGGACGCGCCCAGGTGGTGGAGCCCGGCGACATGCCGCCCGACGTCGTGACGATGAACAGCCGCGTCGTCTACCTGGACGAGGAGACGAAGACCCAGCGCGAGGTGACGCTCTGCTATCCGCAGGATGCGCGCGCCGAGGAGGGCCGCGTGTCCGTGCTCGCTCCCATCGGCGCGGCGCTGCTCGGCCTGCGGGTGGGGCAGGAAATCGAGTGGACCATGCCCGGCGGCGGACGGAAGCACTTCAAGGTGCTCGCCATCCCCTACCAGCCCGAGGCCGCGGGGCACACGCACCTGTAGCCCAGGTGACGCTAGCGCAGCGCCGGCAGCTCCACCCAGAACGTCGAGCCCCGGCCCGGCGCGCTGTCCACCCCGATGGCACCCCCGTGCTGCTCGACGATGGCCTTGCTGATGGCCAGGCCCAGGCCCGTCCCGGGCTTCCTCCGGCCGTCGGTGGCGTCCAGCTGCTGGAAGCGACGGAAGAGGCGGGGAAGCTCGCCCTCGGCGATGCCGGGACCCTCGTCGCTCACCGCGAGCCTCAGGCGCCCCTCTGCCGCGGGCAGCGCGTGCACACGCACCGTTCCTCCGGCCGGCGAGTACTTCACCGCGTTGGAGAGCAGGTTGGTGAAGACCTGCACCATCCGGTCGTCGTCCACGTGCACCGGTGGCAGCCCATCCGTTTCGAGCTGCACCTGCACTCCGACCTCGCGCGCCATTCCCTCGATGCCGTCCACCGAGCGGCGGAGCAGCTCCACGGTGGACACCTCGCGCGGCGTCAGGGTGAGGAGGTGCCCGTCCTCCATCTTCTGCAAGTCGAGCACGTCGTTGAGGAGCCGCACCAGGCGCTCGGTGCTGGAGGAGGCGACGCGCACCAGCTTCAGCCCCTCCTCGGAGATGGGGCCGCTCACGCCACCCTCGATGAGACGCAGCGAGCCGTGGATGGCGGTGAGAGGGCTGCGCAGCTCGTGGCTCACCATGGACACGAGGTCACTCCCGAGCCGCTCCACCGCGGGACGCTCGCTGACACGCGCCACGCGCTCGAGGAGCCGTGTGAAGGACTGCCCCACGAGCTCCTGCGTGGGACCCACGTCCGGGAAGAGCGCGCGGAAGTCCTCGCTCACGAGCGCAACCGAGCCGTCCTCATCGACCACCACCACGCCCACGAGCTGCCGCGCATGGCTCTTCGTTTCCACCGTGCCACCATGTCCCAACCCCGGGCTGGAGCGGCGCTGGCCGGGGGACGCAACGTCCGGTGGCGAGCGTCGCCGTGTCCGAGTGTTCGCATTCACGCGCCCACCCGGCACCCGTGCGCTCTTTCCGGGCGCCGGCGGATGGCGGATGTACGGGATGCAGACCGGCCCCCTGCCGCGGCCACCCGACGGACACGGCGTCGAGGCCGCGCCGAGGATGGCTCCGATGGACCTCCGCAAGGTGATGCTCGTCGACGACGACGGCGACATCCGCACCATCGGCGAGATGAGCCTCGCGCGCGTGGGCGGGTGGGAGACGCGCGTCGCCAGCTGCGGAGCGGACGCCCTGCGCGCCGCCGCGAGCTTCCGTCCGGACCTCATCCTCATGGACGTGCTGATGCCCGACATGGATGGGCTCGCCACGTTCGACGCCCTCCGCGCGCGCGAGGAGACGGCGAGGACCCCCGTCATCTTCCTCACGGCCCGCGTGCAGCGGCACGAGGTGGCGCACTACCTCGCGCTCGGCGGAGCAGGGGTCATCTTCAAGCCGTTCGACCCCATGACGCTGCCCGCGGAGATTCGCCGCATGGTGAAGGCGGAATGAGCGAGCGCGCACCGGAGGAGTCACGCCATGCCCACCCTGCTCATCCTCGATGACGACCCGTCGCTCCAGGCGCAGGTGACCTCGGTCCTGCGCACCAGTGGCGTCGACGTGGCACCCGCAGGCACCGCAGCGCAGGCGCGCACCCTGCTCGCGCGCGGCTGCGTGGACGCCGCGGTGGTCGGGGCCCTGCTCCCGGACTCGACGGGGCTGGCCTTCATCGCCGAGCTGCGCAGGGAGTATCCGTCCCTTCCCGTCCTCTTCACCGCCACCTTCGCCGGTGACGCCGAGGCGCACGAGCTCCTGGCGCGCCAGCTCGGCGTGTCCCGTGTGCTCCACAGGCCCTACCCTCCCGCGGACCTCGTCGACTGGTTCCACCAGGCGGTGGCTCCTCCGCCGTCGCCTCCCGCGGGTGAGCCCGGGTCGACGCCCACCCCGTCGGCGTCGCTGGCAACCCTGAGTGCCGCCTACGCAGCGCGGCTCCCCGGCAGGTTCGAGGAGCTGCGCGAGGCGGTGGAGGAGGCGCACAGCGGGGTGGCCGGTGCGTTCGCCGAGGCGCTGGCGCGGGTGCACAAGCTCGCGGGCTCCGCCGGGCCCTACGGACAGCCGGAGGTGAGCACCGCGGCGTGCCGCCTGGAGGATGCGCTCCGCTCCATCCAGGACGAGGACCCGACGGCCGCCGGCTGGGAGCAGGTCCTCGCGGAGCTCGATGCGCTCACGTCTCTTCCCGAGACGCGCGCCTCCGAACCCCCCGTACCCGAGCCCCCCGCACCCGAGCCCTCCTCCTTCACCCCCACCTTCCTCGCGCTCTCGCCCATCGGCACGGTGCTGGTGGTGGACGAGGACCCGGAGCTGCTCGGCGCGGTGGAGCGGCTGGCCAACGCGCACCTGGTGGGGCTGGTGTCCGCACGGAGCGCGGCGGAGGCGCTCGGGGCGGCACGCCAGCACCGCCTGGACGGTGCGTTCATCCACCTGCACGTGGGGGGCACGGAGGGAGGGCTGCGGCTCGCCGAGAGGCTGCGCAGCCTCGAGGGCCAGGAGGCCCTCCCGCTCGCGTTCTTCTCCTCGGGGAGCGCGCTGCCGGACAGGCTCTCCGCGGTCCACGCCGGCGCATCGCTCTTCCTGCCCCGTCCCTTCTCGGGGCAGGAGCTCGCCGCGGGCGTGTCACACATGGTCGCGGCCCGCGCCCCCAAGCCCGCCCGCATCCTGCTCGTGGACGACGACGTGGAGTTCCTCCGGAGCGTCGCGGGGCTCCTGTCGCTCGAGGGCTACCAGGTGCAGGAGCTCGAGGAGCCCGCGCGTCTGCTCGAGGCGCTGTCCGCGTGGCGCCCGGACCTCGTGGTGCTGGACGTCATGCTGCCGGGGCCCAGCGGGTTCGACCTGTGTCGCATCCTCCGCTCCATGCCCGAGTGGGAGCACCTGCCCATCCTCGTCGCGTCCGCGCGGCTGGAGGACTCGGTGCGCGTGGAGGCGTTCCGCGCCGGTGCGGACGACTCGCTGGTCAAGCCCATCCAGCAGGAGGAGCTGCTCGCGCGCGTTCGGGGGCGGCTCGAGCGTGCGCGGCTGGCCCGCGAGCGCTCCGAGCGGGATGCGCTGACGGGGCTCCCCCTGCGGCGCGCCTTCCTGCAGCAGGCGCGGGCCCGGCTCGCCGAGGCGCGGCGCTCCTCCGAGCCGCTCTCGCTGTGCCTGCTCGACGTGGACCGCTTCAAGGCCATCAACGACACCCACGGGCACCTGGTGGGAGACTGCGTCCTCTCGCGGCTGGGCCGCCTCCTGGAGGCGCGCTTCCGCCAGGAGGACGTGCGGGGGCGCTGGGGCGGGGAGGAGTTCGTCGTGCTGCTCTCGGGCGAGAAGGCGCCGGCGGCGAGCGAGATCCTCCTGCGCACCAAGGCCCAGTTCTCGCGCCTGTGGTTCGACTCCACCGGCGGTCGCCGCTTCCAGGCGACGCTCAGCGCGGGCGTGGCGAGCTTCCCCGCGGACGGCACCACGGTGGAGGAGCTCCTGCGCGTGGCGGACGAGAGGCTCTACCGCGCCAAGGCCAACGGGCGCGACCGGGTGGAGCACGCGTGACGCAAGGCAAGATGCGAAACAACCTCAGCAGGTGGCAGGCAGGGCTGGCCGGCGTGCTGGCCTCGGGGCTCCTCGGCTGCGCGGCGCCTCGAGCGGCGGTGCGGGGCGGC
>JAKEEX010000590.1 GCA_022616315.1 Myxococcaceae bacterium | reverse complement strand
GGTCGCGTTCCTCACCCCGAGCCAGGCAACGTCCCCCTGCGCCGTCGGTCCGCGGGCTTCGCGCGCCCAGGGCCTTCCCTGTCCGCCCCGCGCTGGCCAGCCTTCCCTGGAGATGACACTTGCCGACCTCCTCGAGCAGCAGCAGGACGCCATCGTCGAGCGCTGGCTCGAGCAGGTGCGCCCGCTCGCTCCCCGCCCCGACCTCACGCGCGCGGAGCTCGTGGGCACGCACCCGGCACTGCTGGCGGTGCTGGTGCGCGCGCTGCGCTCCCCCGACGGCCCTTCTGCCTTCCGGGCGCTCCTCGCCTGCAGCCCTGTGGCCGGGGAGCACGGGAGCCAGCGCCGGCGGCTCGGCTACGCGACGGACGCGGTGGCGTGCGAATACCCCCTGCTGCAGGAGGTCATCCTGCAGATGGCGCAGGCCAGCGGGGTGGAGGTCCACGCCGCCGAAGGCGTCCTCCTGGCCCGCTGCACGAGAATGGCAACGGCAGCGGCCCTCGCCTACCCCGGGGAGCGGTCGGAGCTCGCGCGCCAGGCGAATCAGCGCATCGCTGAGAGCGAGGCGTGGCTCCGGCTCGTGGTGGATTCCCTCCCCACGCTCATCGCGTTCGTCGACGCGGACCAGCGCTATGTGCTCTGCAACGACGCCTTCCACACCTGGTTCGGTGTCGATCCTGCCACCCTCCCCGGGCGCACCGTGCGTGAGGTGGTGGGCGAGGAGAACTACGCCCGCGTCCGGCCCCACATCGAGCAGGTGCTCGCCGGAGAGTCCGTGCGCTGGTCGGTGCCCTTCCGCTTCAGCGGAGGCCGGCTGGGAGCCATCGAGGCAACGGCCGTCCCGTACCGGGCCCTGGACGGGCGGGTGGTGGGCTACGTGCTGCTCGTGCAGGACGTCACCGAGCGGAAGCGCCTGGAGGCCGAGCTTCAGCGCGCCTCCGACGCCCTCGAGCGCGGAGACGCGATGTACGTTGTCGACCGGGACTTCCGCTACGTCATCGTGAACCAGGCTCTGGAGCGGCTCACGGGGAAGCTGCGACAGGAGATGCTGGGGAGGACCGTCTGGGAGCTCTACCCCGATGCGGCCCAGCAGGACTCCCTCGCCTGGCGCGAGTTCCACCGGGTGAGGGACGAGCAGGTGCCGGTCCAGTTCGAGGAGCGCTCTGCGTCCCTGGACGCGTGGTTGGAGGTCGCGGTCTACCCCACGCAGGAGGGCGGCATCGCGGCCTTCATCCGGGACATCAGCGAGCGGAAGCGGCTGGAGGCCGAGCTCCGGCGCGCCTTCGATGCCCTGGAGCACGGGGACCCGATGTACATCCTCGACCGGGAGTTCC
>JAKEEX010000069.1 GCA_022616315.1 Myxococcaceae bacterium | reverse complement strand
GAGGCCCGGGATGACGAGGCTCTCGCCCACCACCCGGACGCTGAGCTGCTGGCTGTAGGGGACGAGCGCGCCCGTGGCGGACCGCTGTGTCACATCCCCGGCGATGAGGGCCCCGGACGCCAGCTCGAAGTCCTGCACGGGCGAGAGCTCCGGCAGGGAGAAGTCCTGCGCGTGCTGGCCGGCCTTCGCGTCCGGAATCACCTCCACGGCGAGGCCGGTGCCCGGATCCCCGCACCCGTCCGGGAAGCAGAGGAGGCCTGCGCCGCACTCCGCATCCGACGCGCAGGCGAGCTCATAGGGCCCGAAGGCTTCGTAGGACGCACAGGCCGACAGGAGCAGCGAGAGCGCCGCGGTGGAGAGTCGCGCGCGCATCACTGACCTCCTCCCGGCACGGGACAGCCCTGCGGCGTCGTCACGAACCATGCATAGCTCACGACGAAGGGTTGATCCGGTGTCCCGCCGTCCGGAGGGACGGTGATCTCTCCCAGGGGGCGGATGACCCGGAGGCCGTTCTCCTCCACCTCGTGGAGCGGCGCGTCCGCCACGTACGCCTCCACGAGGTGCACACCCGGAACCACGATGGGCGAGCCGGGAACGTCCGTCCTCACCTCGAAGGTGGCGCTCGTGTCCCGGATCTCCTCCCTGTTTCGCGGGGGCAGGTTGGGCTGGATGATGCTCTCGTGGTCGATCCGGTACGGCGGGGGCCGCGGCGTGGGGTCGAAGTCCACGTACCAGCGCACGTAGAGCGTGTCGTCCAGGTCCGAGTCTGCCACCTGGAAGCTGAAGCCCTGCTGGCACCCATCCAGCGTGGACAGACTCACGATGCGGCCCGGCGTCACGTTCCTCTCCTCGATGCGGGGCGCCCGGTTCCTCGTCGGTGGAAGGGGCGGCGGTTCCTCCGGATACGGGAGGAGACAGCCGCCTCCCACGAGGACCACCGCGAGGGCCGCCCATCCGCGTATGCCGTCACGGGATTGCAACGTCCTTGCCAGCCTGGAAATGGGTGAAAGCATGGGGATTCCGGGAGCTTGCAGGAGAGGGGGTGGCACGCAGGCGCGTGGACCCCGACACTCGCGTCAGGGCTCCGACTCAGCCTCCTCGTCCAGTCCGGGTAGGAGGCTCTCACCGCGCGCGGCGCGCTCGGCCTCGAGGTGACGGAAGATGGTGCGCGGATCCACGCCCAGGTCCTTGGCGGTCTTGGTGCGGTTGCCCCGGTTCCGGACG
>JAKEEX010000589.1 GCA_022616315.1 Myxococcaceae bacterium | reverse complement strand
TAGACTCCCGTGACAAAACACGCAGGCCACGGTGCCTGTACAACCCTCACGGAGACCGCATGACCAGGCTTCTCATCCTCGCCTCCCTCCTCTTCTCGGGTGTCGCGCTCGCGCAGGAGACCCCCGTCGGCGTGTGGAAGACCATCGACGACGCGACGAAGAAGGAGAAGTCGCTGGTGCGCATCACGGAGAGCAACGGCGTCATCACGGGCCGCATCGAGAAGCTGCTGGACCCCACGTCCAAGCAGGACGCCGTGTGCGACAAGTGCTCGGACGAGCGCAAGAACCAGCCCATCCTGGGCATGACCATCATCCGCAACGTGAAGAAGAGCCCCCACGAGAAGGACCTCTGGGAGAGCGGTGACATCCTCGACCCCAACAACGGGCAGGTGTACCGCGTGCTCCTCAAGCCCATCGAGGGCGGCAAGAAGCTCGAGGTGCGCGGGTACATTGGCATCCCGCTGCTCGGGCGCACGCAGATCTGGATTCGCGCGGAGTAACCACGCGCTGAAGAGGAGCCACCATGACCGCCGACCACGCCTACAGCGTCCCCGCCCTCCTCCTCTGGAGGGTGAACGCAACGCCCGACGCACCCGCGTACCGGGTCCCGCTGAACCCAGGCTGGAAGACGGTCACCTACCGCGAGCTCCTCGAGCGCGTGCGGGCCATCTCCGCCGGTCTTCGCGCCCTGGGTCTGAGGAACGAGCAGCGGTGCGCCATCCTCTCGAGCACCCGGTTCGACTGGATCCTCGCCGACTACGGCACCCTCTGCGCGGGCGGGGCCACCACGACCATCTACCCCTCCAGCACCGCCGACGAGTGCGCCTACATCCTGAAGGACTCGGCCACGGCGTTCGTCTTCGCGGAGGACGATACGCAGGTGGCCAAGCTCGTGGAGAGGCGCTCCGAGCTGAAGGGCGTCAAGGCCGTCATCACCTTCGACGGCAAGGCAGGCGCGGGCGGCTGGGTGATGACCCTGGCCGAGCTCGAGGCGAAGGGACGCGCCCACCTCCAGGCCCACGCCGGTGAGCTCGAGGCGGTCATCCAGTCGGTCCGCAAGGACTCGCTCGCGACCCTCATCTACACCTCGGGGACCACGGGGAGGCCGAAGGGCGTGGAGCTCACCCAGGACAACTGGCTCTGCGTGGGCGAGGGCATCGAGGCGCTGGGCGTCCTCGGCGTGGGGGACGTGCAGTACCTCTGGCTCCCGCTGGCCCACTCCTTCGGCAAGGTGCTGCAGCTGGCACAGCTGCGCATCGGCTTCGTCACCGCGGTGGACGGGAGGCAGGACAAGCTGGTGGAGCACCTGGGGCAGGTCCAGCCCACGTTCGTGGCCGCCGTGCCGCGCATCTTCGAGAAGGTCTACAACAGGGTGGTGGCGAGCGCGAAGGAGGGTGGCGCTCTCAAGCACCGCCTCTTCAGCTGGGCGCTCGGCGTGGGGCGCGAGGTGTCCGCGCTCCGCCTGCGGGGCAAGAGCGTGTCCGGGCCGCTCGCGGTGAAGCACGCGGTGGCGGATGCGCTGGTCTTCTCGAAGCTGCGGGCGCGCTTCGGCGGTCGCATCCGCTACTTCGTGTCCGGAAGCGCGCCGCTCTCTCCCTGGCTGGCGGAGTTCTTCCATGCCGCGGGCATCACCATCCTGGAGGGCTATGGCCTCACGGAGTCCAGCGCGGCCAACTTCGTGAACCGACCGGACAAGCTCCGCTTCGGCACCGTGGGGCCCCCTCTCACCGGCATCGAGGTGAAGGTCTCCCCCGTGGATGGGGAGGTCCTGCTCCGCGGTCGCGCGGTGATGCGCGGGTACCACAACCTGCCCGACGTCACCGCGGAGGCGCTGGACGCCGAGGGGTGGCTGCACACCGGGGACATCGGGAGCTACGAGGACGGCTTCCTGAAGATTACCGACCGGAAGAAGGACCTCATCAAGACGTCGGGCGGCAAGTACGTGGCACCTCAGTCGTTCGAGGGCAGGCTGAAGGTGAGCTGCCCGTACGTGAGCCAGGCGCTGGTGCACGGCAACAGCCGCAACTTCTGCACCGCGCTCGTCGCGCTCGACGAGGAGTCCATCCGCAAGTGGGCGAAGGAGAACGGGCTCGACGGGATGACCTACGCCCAGCTCGCCGCGCACGAGCGGGTCAACACGCTCATCCAAAGCTACGTCGACGAGCTCAATACGTCGCTCGCCAACTTCGAGCAGGTGAAGAAGTTCGCGCTGCTCCCTCAGGACCTCACGCTCGAGGCGGGGGACCTCACGCCCAGCCTGAAGCTGAAGCGCAAGGCGGTGGAGACCAAGTACCGGCACGTCCTGGACAGCTTCTACGCGGGGACGCTCGAGGCGCGGTGAGGCCGCGGGCCTATCCGCGCGCTTGAAGCGCCTTTGGCCGCGCACGGGAATCCTCTCAGCGTGGGCGATGGCTCATCGCCACGCTGCCCAGGATCAACGTCGCCGCCACCACCATGCTCAGGGTCGGCGTTTCGCCCAGGAGCAGCCAGGACCAGCCGACGCCAAAGAGCGGAATGAGGTAGGTCACGGTCACCGCGCGCGGGGCGCCGATGCGTGCGATCAGGCGAAAGTAGAAGGCGGCGGTCAGGCCCGTGCACAGGGTGCCCAGCAGCAGCGCGCTGAACCAGGCGCGGCCGGAGATGGTGGCCTCGGGCCACTGCGTAATCGCGAACGGTGCCAGAAGCGACGAGGCGCCCACCAGCGTGCCCGCGGCGAGCGCCACCGGCGGCAGGCCAGCGAAGTAGCGGCGGATCAAGTTGGCCGAGATGCCGTAGCACAGCGCGGCCAGCGTGCCGGCGAGCGCTGCGACGGTGATGTTTGCGCCGGCAGTGCGGCCGCTGGCCAGCACCACCACGCCCGAGAAGCCTGCGAGCAGCGCAATCGCCCGGCGCGCGCCGATCTTCTCCCCGAAGGCGACGAAGGCCACCAGTGAGGTGAACAGCACGGTCATGCTGTTGGTGATAGCGCCGATGCCTGCAGGTGCGCGCTGGGTGGCCCACGCGAACAGCGCGAACGGCACCGCCGAGTTGAGCACGCCGAGCAGCGGCACCTGCCACCAGTCCCTGCGCGTGAACGCACCGCGCGCCTGCCACAGCAGCGGGAGCAGCACCAGCGCGCCGAGCGCGAGGCGAATCACAGCCAGCGGCATCGGCCCGAACTCGGGCGCAGCCACGCGCATGAACAGGAAGGAGGCGCCCCAGATGGCGCCGAGCGCGGTCAGCTCGATGTGTGTGAGCCAGTCACGGGTGGGGACGGAGGCGAAGGCGGGTCTGTTTGCGGTCGTCGACATGGGGGCGCACCGGGTTCGTGTCTGCGCGCCATAGTCCTAGGCCGCGCCGCCACAGCCACAAGCGCATCCTTCGACGGTCAGCCGCAAATCCGATTCGTGGCTCTGCGTTCCAACGCGAGGCGCGCAGGCGTGCGTCGCCGGAGGGGTGCTTCCTCGGGCCCGCCTCCAGGCGCAGCTCCGTGAAGCCCGCCTCCGGCACCCCGGAGGGCCGCAAGCCCTGAAGCCTACGCAAGGGACGGACAGGAGCCCTCGTCTGGGAGACGCGAGGACACGCACTCGAAGACATCAGGGCGTCAGCAGGTCCACCTGGAGGGCGGCGGTGCTGGTCTGCAGCCCGAAGTGCCCGTGGCTGAAGGTGTAGGACGCGTTCTCGTTGGCAATCTGGCTGGAATGGACGCCACCCACGGTGCACACGCCGGTGGCGCAGATGACCTGGTCGTACCAGCTCTTGATGGAGTAGATGCGGCCGGCCATGCGCTTGCCGTAGAGCCAGTCCAGGAACGGGCTGCTCACGGACAGGCCCCAGTACCCGCACGTCGACGTGGCCACGTTGAACGGGTAGGTGCCGCAGGACCACAGGCCGCGGTACGCCCCTGCGATGCCAACGAACGCGTCCACCTTGCCCTGGACCCCGAGGTCGAGAATCTTCTTCGCGGCGAGCGTCACCCCCATCGAGTGGCCGATGACGTCGATCTTCCCCGTACACGAGCGCGAGAGCGCCGAATTGATGGCGTCCCGCACCGGCGTCTCCTCCGAGCCGCTGTGGTCGTTGCAGGCGGCGCACGTCTTCGAGCCCCAGCTCGGGCGGAAGATGTCCGCGCTCGCGTACCCCTGCCGCAGCAGCTCGTCGTAGGTGTTGCTCCAGTCGGACGGCGAGCCGGCGTTGCCGTGGACGAGCACCACGGCGTCCCGGCACTGGGCGCTCGCGCCCCCCGCAGCGAGTCCCACGACAATGACCGACAACAGCCTCACTGCTCCCAGCAGACGAACGTTGCTCATGCCCCCTCCGGTGGTGATTGCACCCGCCGATGAACCCGCACTCCCGGCGCTGCAGCCTCAGGGCACGCGCATCCGGAGCACAATTGAACCGTGGTTCATGTCTCGTTGCTGTGTCACTGCCGGTGCATCCGGTGGCGCAGCGCTGCGGCATCGCGCGCGCTCACATGGAGATGCTCGGGTAGGAGCGTGTTACGACCTGTCGACCGGCTTCCCGGCCGCGCTCCAGCCACTGAACCCGGTGTCGAGGTGAGCGACGTTGGCGCAGCCCATTTCCGAGAGAACACGGGCAGCCAGTGCGCTCCGGCCACCGGACGCGCAATAGAGCAGCAACCGCCGATCCTCGGGTCACGAAGCTACAAGAGGAGCACCCGCTCACCGTGTCGAAGAGAATGAACTGACAGGCAGCAGACAGACGGGGATGCGGCGCTCGACCGTGGGCGATCTCGTTCGAGCGCGAGCCCAAGCGCAATGCGACCTGTGACTTCTTGACCGGGGCGGAGGAAGTTGCGGCTGACCATGGGTGTGATTCTCCGGGCGACGCGGAGTCCAAGGGGCAAACGAACTGCAGCGCGTCCCAACGTGCTGCAAACCGGGAGGCACCGACATGGCTCTGAAGCGAGGCTCGAAGATCTTCCCGCACTTCTGGTACGCGAAGGAGGCGGAGGAGGCGGCGCGGTTCTACACGTCGATCTTCCCGGACTCGCAGGTCGACAGGGTCACGACACTGCTCAGTGACACGCCGAGCGGGCCCGCAGGGTCGGTGAAGGTCGTCGACTTCACCCTCTTCGGGCAGCGTTTCCAGGCGATCAGCGCAGGTCCGCTCGACCCGTTCAACCACGCCATCTCGATGGTGGTCTCCTGTGACGATCAGGCCGAGCTGGACCGCTACTGGAGCTCGCTCCTCGAGGGAGGCACCGCGGAGGCGTGCGGTTGGCTGCGGGATAAGTACGGCCTCTCCTGGCAGATCGTCCCGGCGGTGATGGACGAGATGATGAGCGACCGCGACGAGAAGCGCTCGAAGCGCGTGACCGATGCGATGCTGAATATGGTCAAGCTCGACATCGCCCAGTTGAAGGCGGCCTACGACGGCAAGGCGCCGTAGCTCCCCACCCTCCCGACATGGCTCGTCGACTCGCTCACTGGACCAGCCGGCCCACCCACTCCACACCGCCGCGCAGGTGCAACAGGAACTCCGCCTCGCTGTAGCTCTCGGTCGTGTGGCCGAGCGCCGTGTAGAACGACCGGCCCGCGTCGACCTCCCGCGTCCACGCCACCGGGTGGTCTTCCCCCATGCCCCCGCCCGAGTAGGAGGACTCATCGAGCGTGAGCAGTACGTTGACCTGCGGCCTGGGGTTGGTCCGGAAGTCGTACCACTCGTCGGTGCGCTCCCACGGGTCCGGCAGGTGGCGCGTCGCAGGGTGGTCGGCGCTCTCGACGTGCACCCTCGCGCGCTGGACCAGCGGGTGGCTGCGGAAGTAGGCGCCGACGAGCTCCCCGTAGAAGGGCCAGTCGTACTCGGTGTCGCTCGCGGAGTGGACTCCCACGAAGCCCCCGCCGCGTCGGACGAAGGCCTCGAGGGCATCCTGCTGCGCCTCGTCGAGCACGTCCCCCGTCGTGAGCAGGAAGACCGCCACGTCCGATCCGGCGAGCGCCTCGACGAAGGCGGCGGAGTCCTCGGTGGACTGCAGGGACCAGCCCTGCGCCCTTGCCATCTCCACGAGCGCATCGCGCGCAGCTGGGAGCGAGTCATGGCGGAATCCGGTCGTCCGTGTGAAGACGACGAGACGGAGTGGGCCTTCTCCCTCCACCCGGACCGGCTGGAGCGATGGCGCGCAGCCTGAGAGCGTCAGCACAGCGAGGAGTACGGCGGCCAGCCGCGCGCTCCACCGCACGATGGGGTCGATTGGAGCCATGGGTGTCACATCCTCACGGCGCATCCTCGCCCACGGCGCCGCTCACCTGGGTCCCGCGGTGCCACACCGCGGCGATGCGGTGCACATCACGGATGTCGACCGCCGGGTTTCCCTGCACGACGATGAAGTCCGCACGCTTCCAGACGTGTGCGGCGACGCGGAGCCCCTGGCGGTGTGCCTCATCGATGATGGCGGAATAGACTTCGGGCGACATCTTGACGGGCAGAGAGCCATGGAAGTCGTCCAGCCAGAGCTTCACGAGCTCCGGATGACGCCTGGCAGTCTCGCGCACGGCCTCGCGTGCCTGCTCGGGCGTCTGGGGCCGGTAGAGTTGATCGGGCCCCACGTTCACGGGTGGGGCCCCGAGGGGAACTCGAACCCCCGGTCCGCCCCGAAGATGTCTGCTCCGCGGGGTCTCCCCGTGGAGAGCTGCTTCTGGAGCTCGTAGAAGAGCGCGCGATTGAATCCCAGGGACGTGACGGTGGTGACACCGTACATCTCGAACTGCCGGACCTGTCGCGACACGTTCGCGCGGGTGTAGTTACCCGAACCAGCGCTCGTCCCGTCGACCATTCCCAGGTGGGAGTGGTTGGAGACGAGGCCAGGCAGAATCGTCTTCCCGGCCAGCTCAAGGACCTTTGCCGAGGGCGGCACCACCACCTCAGCCGAGGGCCCCACGGCTCGGAGCCTCTGCCCCTCGAGCACGAGCGTGGCATCCTCGATGGGTCTCCCACCCTTCCCGTCGATGAGCCGTGCGCCCCGAAGCACCGTCACCGCTGCTCCTGTCCCGTTCTCCCGGCCCGGTGGCACTTCGGGCACATGCCGAGCGCACGCGAACATTCCCAGGAACGGAATGAGCAGCACTGGCTTCGGGCGTGGACGCACCCACACGACTCGCTGGCGTCCGCTCATGTCGACCTCCGCCGGGAAGACCCTACTGGAGCTCTCCGCTGCGCAGGGTGTTCTCGAACGCTCGCACGCCCTCGCTACGCTCTGATTGACAGCCTCTCGCAGGCTGTCGAAGACTCATCCCGCATCGTCGAGTCGACGCTGCGGACCAGTTGTGGGTCGTCCTGGCGGCCGATCCGCAGTCCGGACCGAGGGGTGCTGCGACGGAGCCATCGAACGCTCCGCCACGCTCGATCCGCGATACCGAGACAAGGGCGCCCTCCCAACAATGGAGGCGTCATGCCCGCGATTCATCGAACCGATTCCCAAGACTCCGCTCGCATCCGTCGAAGCCCTGCGTTCGCACGGCATCGAAGCCGTCGCCGCACTCTCTTCGATTTCCCGCGCCGCCGCCTCGGCGGTGCAATGGAGTCTGCATGAACCACGAGATGAGTTTCGCAGCCCCGCGCCGTCGAGAGAGGCGCGGGTCCCGGCAATCCGGCCATCACACCCAACCGAGAGGACCTGTCATGACGATCAAGAACGCAACCCCGTACCTGACTCTCGGCGGCAAGGCTGACGAGGCCGTCGCCTTCTACCAGAGCGCGCTCGGCGCGAAGGTGCAGACCCTCCAGCGCTTCGGCGAGGTTCAACCCGACTGCCC
>JAKEEX010000588.1 GCA_022616315.1 Myxococcaceae bacterium | reverse complement strand
CCAGCACCAGCACCGGCACCCACACCGCCAGCACCAGGCCCTTGCGCGGCGCGATGACCGGCATGGGCTGGGTGCGCAGCTGCTGCACCAGCCACGCGAGCTGCCCCGCGTCGTAGGGATAGGGACGGCCCGCCTGCAGGGCCCGGCCTGCGTCCTCGAGCTCGCGCGGGGACATGTGCGCGTCACTCAGGAGCAGGGAGCGGGCCTGCGCCTCGCGGTCTCCTTCACTGACGGCGGGGTCGAACCCGCACCCAGCACATGCAACGAAGGCGCGCTCCTTCTTGCTGCCACACCGGATACAGATCGCCAGGCCCATTGGTCCCTAACCCTACGGGCAAGCCTCCCCCCTCCGTCCAGCCCCGAGACGTGGCTGCTCACACGCGGGTGCCACTTGGGGGGGCTCGCCCATGCACCACGCTCCGCGTTACAAGGGGCGGATGGTGGACGACTCCGGCAACCGGCAGGAAGCAGGCCTCGTGCGAGCGCTCGGCGTGCGCGGCCTCGCTGCGAGCATCTTCAACACGACGGTGGGCGGCGGCATCTTCGTGCTCCCCGCGATTGTCGCAGGCCAGCTGGGGACGGCGGCGCCGCTCGCATACGTGGCGTGTGCGGTGGCCATGGGCCTCATCGCCGTGTGCTTCGCCGAGGCGGGCAGCCGCGTGACGCTCACCGGCGGTCCCTATGCGTACGTCGGCCAGGTGTTCGGCCCCTACGCGGGCTTCCTCACGGGCGTGCTCCTGTGGCTCCTGGGCGCGTTCGCCATGGCCAGCGTGGCCACCGCCTTCATGGGCGCGCTGGCGAGCCTCGTCCCGGCGCTGGGCGGGCCCGTCGCACGTGCGCTCGTGTTGCTCGTGGCCCTGGGAGCGTTGACGGTCGTCAACGTGCGCGGCGTGCAGGGAGGCGCGCGCCTCATCGAGGTGCTCAGCGTCGCGAAGCTCCTGCCGCTGCTCCTGCTCGTGGGCGTGGGCCTCTTCTTCCTCGAGCCGGCCGCGCTGGCCATCCCTGCCCTGCCCGAAGGCGGACAGCTCGCGCGCACCTGCATCGTGCTGGTGTTCGCGTTCACCGGGGTGGAGTGCGCGCTGGTGCCCTCCGGCGAGGTGAAGGAGCCGGCCCGCACCATTCCGCGCGCCATCGCCCTCGCGATGGGCTTCGTCACGCTCCTCTATCTGCTGGTGCAGTTGGTGGCGCAGGGAGTGCTGGGCGGGGGCCTGGCGCAGGCCACCCAGGCACCGCTCGCCGAGGTCGCGGGGCGTATCGGGGGCCCGGGGATGCGCTTGCTGCTCCTGGGGGGGGCCAGCATCTCCATGTTCGGCTACCTCGGTGGCATGACGCTGTCGGTGCCCCGCGCGCTCTATGCCTTCTCCCGCGATGGCCTCCTGCCGCGCGTGGTGGGGGCGGTGCACCCGCGCTTTCACACGCCCCACGTGGCCATCCCGCTCCATGCCGCGGTGGTGTGGGTGCTCGCCGTCTCCGGTAGCTTCGAGAAGCTCGCCGTCCTCGCCAACGTGTCCGTGTTGCTCCTCTACTTCGCATGCTGCGTGGCGGCGGCGGAGCTGCGCCGCAGGGGCGTGGAGAGCGGCGGCGTGCCCCTGCGCGTGCCGGGGGGCTACGCGGTGGTGGTGGCCGCGTGCGCGTTCATCCTGTGGATGCTCTCCAGCGTCACGTGGCAGGAGTTCGCCGTGGTGGGCGGGGTGCTGGTGCTCGCCTCGGTGCAGTTCGTCCTCGTGCGGCGACGCGCAGCAGTGCCCGCCGCTCAGCCGGGGGCGTGACCCGGGAGTCTCGTCCGTCCGGGAGAGGTCGCGCCCGCCATGTCCAACAGAATGCGCCGCTCGCTGCTCGCCGCCGGGGACCTGTGGGAGCAGACGGTGGCGACCACTGCGCGGGCGCTTGGGTCGGGTGACCTGCAGCCCCTCACCACCGAATGCACCACGGTGGAGGACGGCGGGGTGCAATTCCAGGTGCGGGTGCTGCGTCGTCCTCCGGACGCGGAGCAGGCCCGTGCGGAGAAGGAGCGCCCCGGTG
>JAKEEX010000587.1 GCA_022616315.1 Myxococcaceae bacterium | reverse complement strand
GGAGGTGACCGGCCAGCGGAAGGTCGTGGCGCGGCGAGCGGCCGAGCGCGTGGGGAGGCGGGGCATGCCCGGCGGCCTCGGGGACGATTGCGCGGGCCTCGTGCGCCATGCGTTCCGGTCGCTCGAGGTGGACCTGATGCCCGACGACGTCGTCCGGGGAGAGAACGCCGTGACGGCCATGCACCGCGAGATGCAGCGCCGCGGCGCGCTCTCGGAGGCGTCGGAGGGCATGTCGCCGGGTGACATCGTCTTCTTCCGGGAGACGTATGACCGGAACCGCGACGGTAAGCGCAACGACGGCCTCACCCACGTGGGCATCGTGGAGAAGGTGGAGGAGGACGGCACGGTGGTGTTCATCCACCGGGGAATGCGTGGCGTCGCGCGCTCGCGCTTCAACACCGAGCGTCCCGATGTGCGCGCGGACGCGAAGGGCAACGTCCTCAACGAGTGGCTCCGGCGCAGGTCCAAGCGCCTGAGGGCCTACTTCGCCGGTGAGCTGTACGCAGGCTTCGCTTCCATGGCGCGGTTGCTTGGTGTGACACCGGTGACGCCACGCGAGGAGGCTCCTGCGCGGGAGGTGACGCGGGACGTGGTCGCAGCCTCCGGGTGTTTGTCTCCTTCCTGCGCGCGGGCGTTGGCGCCGAAGGAGCTCATTGGCCCGCTGGGTCGCGCGGCCGTGCGCGTGGGTGCGGGGTGCGGGCTGAATGCGGAGTGAGCTCCCAGACGCGTGACGGGGGCAGCTCGTGCGTTCGAGTCCCCCGCGGGATTTCCGGGGTACGCTCCCGTGCTGTCCTCTGCTGCAAGTGCTGCCCACTCGGGGTGCACGTCTCCTGCGCATGCAGGCTGCGGGAGGACGCGGGGGCTTGGGGTATCAGCACAGTGAGGCGCGCGAGGGAGGACGAGTCGGGGCCCGGAATGGGCGGCACAGCCCATGACGCCCGCGCCTCCGGGGGCCTAGGGGAGGTCGTCGAGGTGGTCAGACGGCCTTACCAGTCGAGTCACTCCCCCAGGCGGGGGTGCCAGGGGTGTCTCGGGTGAACGAAAAGTCGTTCAAACCCAGCCCCCTGTCGGCGGCCCGTCTGGGCTCACGAAACCGAACCCTCGGACCCTCACGGAAGCGGCACATCCGAGGACTGGATTCCCGGGAAGCCGCCGCGAATTCTGCCCGGGGAAACGCGCAAGAGAGGGGCCTCCGACGGGGCGTCAGAGTGGGTCCGAGGGTTCGTGCCAGTGAGCCCTGAACCCCCGAGGCAGGCCTCGCGCAGATGTCCTTCCGCCTCCCTCGCCGAGGCCCATCCGTTCTGAGGCGGCGGAGGCCGCGCTGCAACCTTCCGTGTGCACGCTGGCTTCAGCCCGTGTCACGACAGGAGCAGTCGTGAGCCCGCGTCTCCCCGGGCCGCACCGAGCCTCCGTGTCACAGCCCGTCCAGCCCCCCGTCCCCTCAAGAGCAAGCGCGTCCCGCCGGCCACTCGAGCGCAGGCCATGCACCTGCTGCCCTCGCCGTTTCCCCGCAATGCGCGCGGGGCGCAAGGGAGTGAGTCCCTCGCGCCCCGCGGTGAGTCTCATGAAGGAGCCGGGTGCACAGCCCCCTCACCCTGTCCCTCTCCCAGGGGGCGAGGCGAGGTCTACGGCTGGATCTCTCGGACGGACAGCCACTTGAAGTCGACGTCCGTGGCGCTGTCCCAGCGGTACACCGCGATGGGGCCGCCCCACGTCATCGGCATCATGTCGTTGCTGGCGCCGCAGTGGCTGGCGCCCCCGCCGAAGTCACCCGCGTCCACGTGCTCGTGCACCTTCTTCCACGTCACCTTGTCCGCGTTGTCGTTGAGGTAGGACTCCATCTTCACGGCCACCTTGCCGTTGACGGTGACGTTGTACATGACAGCCTTGAAGCCCACCCAGCGGCTC
>JAKEEX010000586.1 GCA_022616315.1 Myxococcaceae bacterium | reverse complement strand
GGTCCAGCACCCGCGTACTCGTAGGCCTCGTCGTGGTTGCTGTGCGCGGGGCGCGCGGCGTTGGGGTCCCGGGTGCGGCTGCTGAGCAGCTCCTGCACCTGGGTCTTGCGGCGCATGTTGTGAATGTCGTCGTAGGAGAAGCTGGACTCGAACCGGTCGATGAGGCCCGGCCGGGCCAGCGCCGTCCCCTTCGCCGCGGTGAGGCGGTAGAGCGCGTCGTAGCCGAAGGCGAAGGACACCGCGCCCGAGCGGTTCCCCACCGGCTGGCCCAGCGCGTTCACCAGGCCCGTCACGTTGCCGATCCGGTCGTACGTGTAGGTGAGCGCCTGGAGGGTGCGGCCGCGCGGCGTCTGCGTGGTCAGCGTGGAGAGCCGGCGCGTGAGCGGCTCGTAGGCGTAGCGGGTGACCACCCCGTTGCCGAGCGCCATGGCCGTGCGTTGGCCGAAGGCGTCGTACTCGAGAAGGCGCAGGTACACCTGCGTCTCAGCGGGAGCGTGGCGGCTGGCGGGCCGGTAGCCCGTCGCGGACCGGAGCAGGCCGCCAGAGTCGTAGGTGTAGCGCAACAGCTCGCCGTCCGGGTACAGCACGCTCAGCATCCGCCCGAACGAGTCGAAGCCGAAGCGTGTGGTGAACGTGCGGGGCCGGTCGGCGGGCCGGAAGGCACGCACGCCACGCGTGGTGCGCACCACCTCACCCAGTCGCCCATACCCGCGGGTCTCCTCGCCCACCTCGTCGGTGATGCGGACGACGCGCCCGGCTCCGTTCTCCGGCGCACCGGGCGCCCCGTACTCGTAGGTCACGTCCTCGGAGACGGGGTGGTCGATGCGGACGAGCCGATGGTAGTCGTGCTCGTACCGGATGGCCTGCCCGGTGCTGCGCAGGTTGGGGTCCACGCGCTCCACCAGGTTGCCCGCGTCGTCGTAGCGCAGCTCGGTGAGGCCCGTGTCGGGGTCGTCGAGCGAGGTGCGGCGGCCGAGCAGGTCGTACGTGTAGCGGGTGGTGTTGCCCGCCGCGTCGACGATGCGCTGCAGCTGGCCCAGCGCATCCGTCTCGTAGCGGGTGGTGGGCCTGCGGCCCTCGATGTGCTCCTCCACCGCGGTCACCCGGTCGGCGATGTCCCGGTAGAGCACGCGCACGTTGCCGAGCGCGTCCGTGACCGTGGCGCGCACCTGGCTCAGCGTGGCGCCCTCCGGCGCGGCGAAGGCGTAGGAGACGCGGGTGGTCGAGCCGTCCGGACTCACGGTCTTCACGACGCGGCCGAGGATGTCGAGCGTGTCGATCGTCGGGTTGACCGGCGAGCCCGTGACGTACCGGGTCTTGGGCCCGGTGTCGAAGAGCGTCTGGCCCTTCTCGACCGGACGGCCCATGGCGTCGAAGCCCAGGTGCCCGGTGACGCTCATGCCGACGGTGCCGCCCTCGATCTGGGCGTCCTTCTTGGTCTGGACGAAGCGGGCCAGGCCGTCCACGAACACCACCGTGTCCAGCCGGCCGTCACCGTCCTCCTCCTGGAGGAGGTTGCGCGTCATCGCCCAGGCGGGCCGGGCGGTGGTGTCGTAGCTGACCTCGATGGTCGGCACGGCGCCGCCCACCTCGTAGGGTCCCCACACCCGGCTCAGGCGTCCGAACGCGTCGTACTCCCGCTCCATCGCATTGCCCGCGATGTCGATGGTGCGGCGGACCTCTTGGAAGCGCAGGTCGTGCTCGACCTCGGAGCGATACCCGAGCGCGTCGGTAACCGTAGACACCATGGAGCGCGTCACGGGTTCGTAGGCGTACGTCAGCACATAGCGCTGCCCGCGCGCGTTGGGGGGGCTGGTCATCGACTCCAGCATTCCGTCCGCATTCCACGTGAGCAGGGTCTCGGCGACCCGGCCGCCGCCGATGTGGGCGAGCTGTCGGACGAGGTTGCCGCGCTCGTCGTAGGCGCCCTCCCGCATCCGCAGCACGGCCCCCGGCGCCGCCGCGCGGCCGCTGCGCACCACGAGCTTACGGACCAGCTTCTGGAGGTGCAGCGCAGTGAGGGAGGCGCTGGCGGCGTACTCCACACGGGCGTGGAGGTCGTCCGTCGCGTCCGCTAGGTCCCCCAGGTCCTCGAAGAGGCTGACGTTGCCGGTCTGCAGGTCGTACTGCAGCGCCTGCGCCGAGGCCATGCCAGGCTGGTCCACGTCCTCCGTCTGGCCCTCGTACAGCCGCTTCTCCACCCGGAGCAGCGGCGTGAAGCTCGGGGTGCAGGCGTCCGCGGCCGACAGGAAGAAGGGCACGTAGGCGGTGCACTCCGGCTGCGGCGCCGCGAGCGCTGCCGGGGCACCGAACGTGTTGACCGCGGCCGCATAGAGCTTGCCCTGCGCGTCGCGCGTCTCCTCTCGCAGCAGGAGCCCCTTCCGGGCGACGCTGTCCGTCGCGTACGTCTGGAGGACGCGGCTGGCGTCCGGGTTGATTCGCGTGACGGTGGTGAAGCCGTAGAAGTCGCGCTCCGCACGGTCGTAGCGTCCGCCCGCGTAGGCGTACTCCGTCCGCAGCGAGTGCCCGGGAGCGGAGCTGCCGGTGCCATCCTCCACCACCACCGAGGCGAGGACGTACCGGCTCTCCGGCATGTCCACCGTGTTGCCCTCGCGCCGGTAGTCGAGGGTGAAGCTGCCCCCCAGTGGCCGGGTCACCTTCGTGAGCAGGTTGGCGCCCGTGTAGCCGTTGAGGCGTGCGTACACGGCGCTGCCCCCGCCGGGCACCGGCTGGGAGCCGAGGGGGGCAGTGGTCTGCTCGGTCTTGAGGACGTGGTCCGCCAGCCCGTCCCCGTTCACATCCATGAGGCCCAGCTCGAAGCCGGACACGCGCTCGGGCGTGACGTCCGCGCCGAAGGAGAGGTGCAGCCAGGGCGTGCCGAAGGGGCTGAGCAGGATGGGCACCGTGAAGACGAAGCCCACGCTCGGGATGCGGCTGTGCGAGCCGCTGGCCTCCACCGTGTCCACACCGTCCTTGAGCCCCAGCAGCGGGATGACCGTGGCGTCCAGCGCGGGGTTGACCTTGAAGCGGGGGCTGGTGACGCTGGTGGGCCAGGCCGGCACCGGCCACACCTCCTCGGGACCGAAGCCGTAGCCGCGGTTCACCTTCACCCGGAACGCCTTTTCGGCGGAGGACTTGCGGACGTAGTCCGGCAGACCGTCACCCGTGACGTCCGCGAGCACAGCGGGTTGCTGTCCGGCGTCCTCACCGTCTTCCTGCGCGCCCTCTTTGCCCTGCAGCGCCGGCGGGCGCGGAGACTGGGGACGGGAAACGGCCAGACG
>JAKEEX010000585.1 GCA_022616315.1 Myxococcaceae bacterium | reverse complement strand
TCCTCGTCGCAGGAGCTCGTGACGCGGTCCGCCCGGGCCTGCACGTCCGGCGGCGCATTGCCCATGGCGATGGACAGGCCGCTCTTCTCGAACATGCGCACGTCGCTCGGCTGGTCCCCGATGGTGGCGATGCGCCCGTGCGGAAGTCCGAGCCAGCGCGCGAGCTGCTCCACCACGGCGCCCTTGTTGGCGTTGGGGTGGGTGACGTCCAGGTAGTAGGGCTGGCTTCGAGCGGCCGACGCCTGCTTGCACAGATGGACTGGAGCTTCGCCTCGCAGGCCCGCACCGCCTCCAGGTCGTCACTGACTCCCACCACCTTCAGCACCCCTTCCAGCAGGTCCCTGAAGTCGTCCACCCGCGTGGGGGCGAACTGCACCGTCCACTGCTCGCGCGCGACGTGCGGGGCCTCGACGTCGCGCAGGTACCAGTCTTTCCCGCGGTAGAGCCAGACGTCGAGGTGATGTGCCTCCATCTCCTGCATCACCCGTGGCACCACCGCCTGGGGGAGCACGTGGGACGCGAGGGGAGAGAGGTCGTCGGGGCGAACGAAGAGGCCGCCGTTGAAGGCCGCCACCGGCGCGGTGAGGGCGAGGCGCGGCAAGAACATCCGCATGCCGAGCGGAGGCCGCCCACTGGTGATGGCGAGCGTGATGCCGGCGTCGCGCAGCCGGTGCACTGCCCGCTCCGCGCGGGAGGTGAGCTGCTTGTCGGACGTGAGCAGGGTCCCGTCCACGTCGGCGAGCAGGAGGGCGATGTCGGGGGCAGGGGCCATGCAGTCACCTCTGGCCAAGGATGCGCACGGGCCCCGTTCGCACCGGGGCTCGCCAGGCCCCCTGCCTCCCCTCCGGCACGGCCAGGGTGGCCATCGACGAGGCGCGCGACAAAGCTCGCCCTTCGCCCCTCGGTTCGCGGTCCTGCTCAGCGCGGCCATTCGTTGCGCTGGAGCAGCGCGGTCACCACCCCGGCTGCCGCGAACACGGCGCACACCACGAAGGCAGCATGCAGGCCGGTCACGAACGCCTGCTGCAGCGCCTGGAGCTGCTCGACGCTCAGGGTCTCCCGGCCAGCTGCCAGGGCCGCTCCGGCCGCCGCACCGCCAGAGGCCGTGAAGACCGCCCCGGCCACCGCAACGCTCAGGCTCTGACCGATGACACGCCCGGTGGCCAGTCCGCCGGAGGCGACACCGAGCTCGTCGGGTGGCACGGCTCCCATGATGGTGCGCGTGTTGGGCGACTGGAAGAGTCCCTGCCCGATGCCGGTCACGATCAGACCCAGCACGAGGTAGGAGACCGGGCTTGCTTCCGTCAACCTGCTCAGGAGCAGCAAGCCCGCGCAGGCGATTGCCAGCCCCAGCGGCGCGAGCCAGCGCGATCCCACGCGATCCGCGAGCGCTCCGCTCAGCGGCGCCACCACCGCGAGCGCCAGCGAGAGGGGCGTGAGCAGCAGCCCCGCATGGAGGGTGTCGTGACCCCGCAGCTCCTCGAGATAGAACGGCAGGAGGTAGCCGACCGCGAAGAGCGCCAGCATGCAGATGATGAAGCTGACGTTCGAGAG
>JAKEEX010000584.1 GCA_022616315.1 Myxococcaceae bacterium | reverse complement strand
GCGACGGCCGTGGCCGCCATCAGCAGGAGAGGGAGGAGTCGTGTGGGCATGCAGGGTGGGACAGGGGAGGAAGGGCCGACCGGCGGTGCTGCTCGGACCCCCTGAGGGGGAGCAGCGTGGTTGATGTAGCCGTCAACCGTTGTAGGATGCAACTATTCCGGAGCGTATGACCCTCGCAGAGCAAGTCGTCTCCGTGAGACGCAACCTTTACCGGCTGTTCGCCCGGCGGCTCGCTTCACGGACGAGCCGGCCCGTCATGCAGCTCCGGGCGCTGCGGGCCATCGCCCTCGGAGAGGGGTGCAGCCAGGCAGCCCTGGCGGAGCGGCTCACGGTGGACGCACCGGCGGTGAGTCGGCTCGTGGACCGGCTGGAGGCGGACGGGTTGCTCCAACGCGGACCCGGCGGGGACCGGCGCAGCGTGTGCCTGGAGGTGACCGCGGCCGCCGAGCCGGAGCTGGCCATGATGCACGAGGTGCTCCAATGGCTGGATGCGGAGGTACACCGGCACCTCTCCGCGCAGGAGTCCGCGCAGCTCCAGCGCCTCCTGGAGAAGCTGGACGACGGGCTGCGCGAGGACCGCTGAAGCGGCCCACGTGGCGGGGGCGGCCGCCCTCCCAACTCAGACGAGCAGCTCGGTGGCGAGGCCGCCGGGGAGGGACGGGTCCCCGAAGTCGTCCAGCGGCCCACCGCCCGCGTTGCGCAGCCCCACGGCCGCGCCGAGCGTGTTGAGCAGCTTCCTGTGGGTGAGAGCGGTCTTCGTCAGCTGCACGTAGGCGCCCTGCCCGAGGAAGCCGTTGGCGCTTCCGGCGAGCACCCATGGCACATCGCGGTTGGAGTGCGCGGGGCCGTTGCCGTTGTCGTTGTACCAGGCGCACACGCCCTGCTGGAGCAGCGTGCCCCCGCCCGGCATCGGGTAGGCCGCGAGACGGTCCAGCAGGTGCTTGAAGGTGCGGGCGAACTGCAGGTCCACCTTGTGGTGCAGCAGGTCCGCCCCCGCGATGACGGCGCCCGACGAGTCGTGCGAGACGCGCCGGTGCGAGATGTAGTGGTAGTTCTCCATCAGCGCGCCGGTGTCCGGGTCTCTGTAGCGGGTGCTCCCGTCGTTGCCCTGCCCCACCTGGATGGCCACCGAGCGCGTGTAGCCGCACGCCACCGCGAGCACGGCGACGTCCATGTGGAGCCGCGCGGTGGCCAGCACCTCGTCGCCGTCCGTGCTGTCGTAGCCGGGGGCCTCGACCTCCAGCCGCCGCGCCTCGTCCGCGCTCGCCTGGCAGCTGAGGGCCACCTCCAGGTCGCGCACGCTGGCCAGGTGCAGCTCGAGCCGCTGGCGGTCCGAGCCGCTGAGGGCGGGGCTGGCGCGCAGCGCCTGGAGCTGCTCCCGCACCAGGTCGTTCACGCTGCGCTGGCGCACGAGGAGCTGCTCGCGCGCCTCCGGGGACAGGCCCCCCGCCCCGCCCACCAGCGTCTGGTAGGTGGTCCACGGGTTGTGGAGCGCCGCGCGGCGCACCCCGCTGCTCCGGTAGGAGATGCACGGTCCGCCCAGCCAGCCGCCGCTCCGCCCCGCGTAGCAGAAGAGCGAGTCGCGCCCCTGCGGGTTCAGCTCGCGGCCGATGCGGTGGTCCAGCGACTCGCCCGCGGCCTCCGAGCTGCCACCGGCGCCCGCCACCACGGGGCCCCGCGCGGTCAGCCCCTGCAGCGCGCCCCAGGCGTGCCCGTCGCCATAGTCGAAGCTCTGCATGTTGACGTTGCGCACCAGGAGCAGGTGGGGGAGGTGGGCCACGAGCTCGCCCACCGCGCGCCCCGCCACGCTGGCGGGCGTCAGCGCCCCAGGCGCTGGCCAGAAGCGTTCGGGCTCCTGGCCAAGCTCCGAGGTGGTCTGCGCCGAGGCCACGCCGTTGGCCTGGCGGAAGAAGATGGCGAACGGCAGCGCACCGGCGTCCGCCGCGCGGGCCCGCCCCGGCAGCAGCCCCTCGAGAAGGGGAAGTCCCAGCGCGCACCCACCCACGCCCTTCAACACGAGACGACGGCTCAGCTTCACGGCAGCTCCTCCGTGCTGCGGTTGAGGAATCCCTCGCTGGTGACGAGACCCACCACCAGCTCGAGGACGGGCAGCGTCCCCTCCTGCGACAGGCGCCCCAGTCGCTCCACCACCGGCTGGTCCTCCTCCGTCGCCGGACGCCCGTGCAGGTACTCCAGCCAGCGGCGTGCGTAGCACTCGTGGGCCGCGCGGCTCCCCGCCAGCGCCTCGGCCAGCTCCACCGCACCACGCACCGACACCTGCTCCCCGCCGAGGTACGGGGCAGCGCTCGCGTCCACCGGGTGCCCGTTGTCCTCCGTGCGGAAGGCGCCCACCGCGTCGTAGCTCTCGAAGGGGAAGCCGAGCGGGTTGATGGTCTGGCTGTGGCAGCCCGCGCACGTGCTGCCCGGCGCCTGCGTGTGCGCCTCCACCACCTGCCGGTTGGTCCGCCCCGCTGCGGGCGGGAGCGGCGGGATGTCGTTGGGCGGCGCGCTGATGCGCAGGCAGAGGATGCGCTCGGCGAGGAAGACGCCGCGGTGAATGGGGTCCGGGTCCATGGAGGTGGCGTGCGAGGCGAGGAAGCCCACCTGCGTGAGCACCCCGCGACGGCGCGAGACGTCCAGGGTGACGGGCACGAAGCTCGCCCCGAAGGTGCCGGGAAGTCCGTAGATGCGCGCCAGCTCGTCGTTGACGAACGTCTGCGGGGAGGTGAGCAGCTCCGCGTAGCCCCCCTGCCGCGCGAAGACGACATCCTCCACGAAGAGGGCGTTCTCCCGCGCCGCGTGCTCGGCGAGCTCGCTGGACACCCCGGGGAAGCGGCTGGGCGAGGGGCGGATGCCGGCGAAGCGCGGCACGTCGAACACCGCGCGGTGGAATCCATTCACCACGCCGCGGGCCCCCGCGTCCTGCAGCATGCGGCGCGCGTGGCCTGCCGCCACCACCGGGTCGCGCAGGCTGCCATCACGCGCGGCGTCCATCAGGGCGTCGTCCGGAATGGAGCCCCAGAGCGCGAAGCTCAGGCGCGAGGCCAGCTCGTAGCCGTCCAGTGGCACCCGCCCTCCCTGCTGCGCCACGCTCCGCTCCACCCGGTAGAGGAAGTGGGGCGACTGGAGGAAGGCCTCCAGCAGCAGCCGGATGCCGGCCTCGAAGGTGGGCAGCTCCGCGTACGCCCCGGGGCCCTTGCGGTAGAGCGCCAGGTACGCCTCCACCTCCTCGGCCGTGAGCGGGCGCCGGTGCGCGCGCAATCCGAAGGACTCCACGAAGGCCCGCGCCCGCGCCTCGTCCGTGGCCGCCGGGGGTGGCAGGATGCGGGCGAGCTGCGCAGGGTCCGCCACCACCTGCTCCGCCAGCGTCGTGGCCACGCGCTGGTAGGCGCTCCAGAGCACCTCATCCACCGTGAGCGCCTGCGCCTGATTGTCGAAGAGGAAGCCGCTCTGTGCGGGGTCCGCGCGGAGCTCCTGCGCCAGCCCGGTGGGCGGCGCGTCCAGCCGGAGCAGTGCCTGCACGCTGTTCGCCCACTGCGAGTGGGTGAGGCGGGCCACGCGCGCGGACGGCGCCGGCGACTCGACCAGGGCCCCAGGTGGCGGCGAGGCGCCTCCCGGTTCGCCGGTGACGGGGTCCACGAAGCGCCCCTCGCAGCCGGACAGCACGCCCGCAGCCAGCACCGCCAGCGCGGCACACCGCCAGCGCCGCCACCGGACCGTGCGCTCGCGGCCCTCACGCATTCCCCACAGCGTCCACGTCATACGAGTCCCTGCCTCCATCGCGGCCGCCGCGGAGCCACGTCCGCGGCGCGTGCGGCGCCTCCACCGCTCAGCGACGTGGTGGAGCAACGGGAGCCGCGTGCTCGGGACACACGCCCCTCGCACGACGCGCAGTGAACCGGCCGAAGCGTCGCATCGTCAATGTGCGTGCAGACGTGTCGCGCGTCCGGCGCCGCACGTTGGCAGCGACGCTGGAATGAACCGTTGCAACAGCAAGGATTGGCACCGAACGCAGCCGCTCCACCCACGAGGACGCACACGGAGCACGCGAGCAGCGGGTGCCGGTGAGTCCCGGGGAGTTGTCGTCCGGCGCGGTGGGCGCCGACAATCCGTGTGCGCTGCCG